>JBBSGN010000295.1:0-4677 GCA_038254085.1 Chloroflexia bacterium
CTTCCGCTATTACCTGGTCAGATTGGGCCAGTCGTGCCAGTGTTGGCGGCTGCAATCCAGCGCCGGGAAGAGGAGCTGGGGTGGGGATGGCGTTGTTCGTGGCTGACTTGAAGCTATTCAGCGTGTAACCGCGATAACCTGCCACGCCCGCGTAGGCGATTTTGCCGTTGCGTACCTCGAAGATGCCGGTCGGGCCGTCCTGTAGCTGGTAGTACCCATACAAAGCCCGCGACTCGCATACATTCTGGCTGTCAGGTTCCCGCAAGAAAAGGACGTAGTGACCGCTACCTTTGGACAGACGGCTATACTCGTCCGGTGCCAGCACCAGCCCGATATATTGTGCGTCCTGTGGGTTCTTTGACCAGCCCTCGATCTTCACGTTTTGCAAGAACCAATCGTTCCCAGCCACCTTTACCTGCTCCGGCGGCGTATCCAGCCATTGCGCATCCGCGATCACCCGCGCTCTTTGGCCGAGCAGCGATAGGTCGTACACAGGCTTAGGGATGGGCACGGGCGTGGGAGCGACGGCGCGGATGGCCGCCTCGAACCTGTCCACCGGCCAGCCTTTGTATAGGGTGATGCCTGGGTAGGTTATCTTGCCGTCGCGGACATTGTACGTTCCAACTACAACATCGGTCAATTCATACAGAGGGCCGCCACCCCAGGGGCTATCCTCAATATTGCTGAGGAAGAGAATATAATCGTCGGCGGTGTCATCCCATGAAACGTTGGGTGGCCCGACCACGCCGTCCATGCCGAGGAACACCTCGAAGCTGAGGTGATCGGTGATGAGATTAGCCGGGCGTTTTAGCCACTCTTTGATTTCGGTGCGATAGTATTCGGTGTGAGATACCCCGTTCCCAGGCTCAAGTTTCTTTACGCGAGCGATCACGTCGGCCTTCCCAGCCAGCGTGGCTAAGTCCTGTATAGGTGTCGCCGTCGGCGCGGGCGTGGCAGACGGCGGCGCGGGGGTGAACGTCGGCCGGGTTGGCGCGGCGGTTGGGGTGGGCAGGTCGGGCAACGCCTGCTGGGCGCTCACGAAGTTGACACGTCGTACGTCTACGGCGTTTGGGCCTCCGTCTATTGTCCAATGCGATATAGTGTCCAGGGTGTAAAGCGAGCCGCCGGGTCCGAACGCCAGGTAGCTCGCTGTTTGAGAGTACCCACCGGACAGACGCAGACGGCTATGCTCTATAAGCTTGCCGCGTGCGTCGTAGTGCAGGACAGTGTCGTTTGCCAGCACGTAGAAGCTGCCATCCGGCATGACGTCGAGGATATGAAGGTAGGCCAAGGTGCCGCTCATACTCACCGTAACCTGTACATCGCCCGCTGTTACGTGTCCGGTCTTCGGCTCGGCTATCGGCATACCGTCGGGGTGAGCGCTGTATAGCTTTCCGGCGTATGGATAGCCGTTCATGGGCTTGGGGGCATAGTTGCCCGCCCGGTCCACGCGTTGCAGAAACGGCGTGTCGAGGTCGCCCTCTACCAGTACTGACCGCCCTTCGCCCAGGACCAATCTGGAGAGCGCCTTGTCCTCAAGCTCCGGTACGTCATAGCCGTGAATAATGCGCCCACCAGGGGCCAACTGCGCGGCGGTTGATGTGCTTGGGAAGCCGCCAAACACCCACAATTCGTCGCCCCTAATCTTCACGTCTACCGGGAAGGCCAGTGGCCGCTCAGGAGTAATAGCACCCAGCATTGCGCCGTTCTGGCTGTAATGTAAGATGCGGTTACTGGCGTCGCCTATCCAAAAGCTGCCATCGGGCGCTACCGCAAGACCGAACAGACTCTGGCCGCTAAGTCCCTGGTATTGAACGCCACCCTCGCCAAAGGGTAGGGTAAAGAGGAGCACAGAGTCGCCAGGTGAAAGCGCGGGTGTAGGAGCAGCTTTTTGTTTAGGCACGGACCGGGGCGCGACCGGCGCATGAGGCCGCGTGTAAAGCAGCCCCATCGCCCCTACCAGCAGTGGCAATAACAGAGCGAACCCCACCAGGCCAGCACGCGCCAGGGCTAGTGCTCCCTGGAAGGAAGGCTCCCCACGCTGCTGTGCCGCCTGCCGGTTTTTCATGGCTCTGCTTGTTCCTGCCTACTGGCTCATCCAACCATTCCGCTTGACGACTTCCACACCCAACAGGCCGAGCAGCACCTCATTCGATGTGCCCGCGAACTCAGGGTGGTACTCGAAGCGGTTGCGCTCGAAGTACTGTACGGTGTAGCCGTTCTCGGTAAGCTGTTCGGAGATCGGGTAGCCGAAGATCGCCAGGCCGCCGTGCGCCTGCCAGTACTGGAGGAATGGGCCAGTCAGCGAGTGGTGGGTCTCGTTGAAGTAGGCGCGGGTCTTATCGCTTTGGAAAGGAGCGCCCGGCGCAAAGGTACGGCCCTTTGTCACATCCACACCTAGCAGGCCCATCAGCACCTCGTTGGGGGTGTTGGCGAACTCAGGGTGGTACTCGAAGCGGTTGCGCTCGAAGTACTGTACGGTGTAGGTCTTGCCGTCGGTGGCGCTAACCTCTGGGAACTCTTCGGACAGGGGGTAGCCGAAGATCGCCAGGCCGCCGTGCGCCTGCCAGTACTGGAGGAACGGCCCCTTAAGCGTGTGCCCCACAGGAGAAAAGTAGGCCAGTTGGGGGTTGCCCGCGATGGGGGCTAGCTTCTCGAACGCAGGCGGTCTGCTGGCGCTGAGTGTGATGTCCACGCTTTTCACGTCGGCGGCTGTGCCGTCCAACTGCACGTTATAAGGCCCCGCAGGCAGAAAGCCGAAGGCCGTAACCGACAGAGAGTAACTGCCCGCCGCCAGGTTGGAGAGTGTAAACGCGCCACCTGCGCCGGCCTGGGCGGTCATGCCGGAGCCGGGCGTGCCTTCGGCGGGCTTGAGGGTTATCACTGCGCCTGTAAGATTAGCGCCACGCACTACACCCTTGATGGCCGACTGGCCGCCGTTGCCGCCGGTCCCGCCCTTGATCGTCAGGTCTAACGAGGCCCGTCGCGTGCTGAGTGCGCCGATAGCCGTCAGTGCGCCCTTGCCTGAGGCCAGCCCATTAGGCAGGGCAGCCTGGGCGCGGAAGTCGCCTTGCGGGCTGGTCTGCGCGCTGCCTAGGTCCCTGGTATTGCCGTCCGAGGCCAGGAAGCCGAGGCTCACAAGCTCGTTTGGAGCAAAACCCGCGCCCGATATGGTGAGCACCCCGCCTGCCGCCACTTCGGAGGCGTCTACCTGGAGGGTGGGAACCTGGCCGATAGCCGAGGTTGCGGTTGGGATGGGGATGTTGGGCGTGCTGGCGGGGCTGGTGGGCTGTGGCACGGCTGTGGGCGTGCGCGGCGTGGGCGGACCCTGCTGGGCCATCTGCACGGCGCGGAAGGCGTTGATGCGCCCATAACCGTAGTGCGCGTCCAGACCGGGGTCGCCCAGGTCGTCCGAAGAGTCCTCGATGATCTGGCGCACCTGCTGGGCGTTGAGCGATGGGTTGGCCGACCACACAAGCGCAGCCGTGCCTGCGACGAAGGGCGACGCCTGCGATGTGCCGTTTAGAGACTCATAAGTGAGGTTCCCGTTGTCCCACCATGTGCTCCAAATGCCCACACCAGGCGCGGATACACCCACGTAGGAGCCGAACGAAGAGAAGCCGGTGAAGGTGTCGGCGCGGCCCGTTGCGCCCACCGCCAGCACGTTGCCGTAGGCGGCAGGATAGTGGGGCAGTCCATCAGGGGTGTTGCCCGCTGCCGCCACCACCAGCACGTTACGGTCGAAGGCGTACTGCACGGCATCCTTAAGAACGGGATCGTCGTCAGGCCCGCCGAGGCTGAGGTTGATGATGCGCGCGCCGTTGTCAACCGCCCAGTGAATGCCCTGCGCGATAACGTCGGTCGAGCCTCCGCCCCTGCCGCTTAACACTTTGACCGGCATCACGCGCGCGCCCCAGGAGACGCCTGCTATGCCCTGGCCGTTGTTGGAGTTGGCAGCCGCGATGCCCGATACGTGCGTGCCGTGCCCGTTGTCGTCCGACGGGTCGTTGTCGTTGTTCACGAAGTCGTGCCCTTGTACGATCTTCGATTGCAGATCGGGGTGGTTGACGGCGGTGCCGGTATCTATCACCGCGATCACGATGTTGGGCGAGCCGGTGGTGACATCCCACGCCTGTTCGGCCTTGATCTGGGTTAGGCCCCACTGTTGGCCGGCCACATACTGCTGGTCGTTGGGGGTAGCGTCTATATAGTAAAGGTGGTTGGGTCCGGCGTAGGAGACGGCCCCGGTGGATTCAAGGGCATCGGCGGCAGCTTGCATATTCAGGCCCGGACCTTCCGCGCTACGCAGCTTGTAGGTGCTGGGGGCCACCTGGGTAGCCTCGCCAAGCTGGAAGCAAGCGAGCATCTGGGCTAGCTGCGGGGAGCCGAGTGAGACGGTCCCGGCATCCGGTTTAGCCGCGCCCTGGTCCTTCAGCCTGACCAACAACTCGCCCGGCACGTAGTCGGGGCGGTTGTCTGCCGGAGCCGAGAGCGGCCTGGCCTGCGGGGCTGTCTGGTAGCTGGGAGAGTGAGGCTGGCTCGCCCACAACGGCGGGGGCAGCGCGAGCGACAGGGCCATGACGAATCCGAGGAGGCCGGCAACCCATGTTGACCAGGCGCGTTTCACCATTTTCATTGACACTTCCCTTTCGTATTGCAAAGTAGAACGCTGCTATA
>JBBSGN010000296.1:0-4667 GCA_038254085.1 Chloroflexia bacterium
CAACTGGAAGAGCTAGGCGTCCTGATAGATCGCGACGACGAAGGCTACCTGTTGCAAATATTCTCCAAGCCTGTGGAGGACCGCCCCACCCTCTTCTTCGAGATCATCGAGCGACACGGTTCACGCGGCTTCGGCAAAGGCAACTTCAAGGCGTTATTCGAGGCAATCGAGAGGGAGCAGGAATTAAGAGGAAACCTTTAGCCACAGTTTTGTACATGAGGGGGTTCGGAATGGCATACATAACTACAGTGCCGTCGGAGGAAGCAGCAGGTACTCTCCGAGAGATGTACGACCAGGACCTGGAAAGTAACGGCTATATAGCCAACCACACGCGGGCTATGAGCCTGCGACCAGAGGCTATCAATGCCTGGCGCAACTTGAACATCGCTATCAAATCGAATATGGACCTACGCCGATATGAATTGGTGACGCTTGCGGCCGCTGTGGCATTGCGGAGTACTTACTGCACGCTCGCTCACGGGTCGGTACTCCGTCTGAAGCTCTTTAGTCCTGAGCAAGTGGAAGCAATCGTGAAGGACTACCGCAACGCGGGGTTAGAACCTGCCGAGGTTGCGATGATGGCCTTTGCGGAAAAGGTCACCCGTAATGCGTACAAGGTAGCGCCCGAAGACATTGATGGTCTGCGCTCTCATGGCTTCTCCGATGCAGGTATCCTCGACATTGTGCTTGCTGCCAGCGCACGCAACTTCTTCAGCAGGGTACTCGACGCTGTAGGAGCCGAGCCTGACGAGACATACCTCAAGCTGGAAGATAGCCTGCGGGAGGCTCTTACAGTAGGTCAGCCCTTCCATATAGACCAGAATAGACCAGAACTGACCAAACAAAGATGAAACTCGTAACCTTCTCCCATCGTCACCGCGTGGCCCCCGACATCGATTCGGGGGAGGATACGCACGTTGGCATATACCTGCCCGGCGATGTGTCCCGCGTACTCAGCATAGGAGCCGCGCATGAGTGGCTGAACAAGAAGAAGGGCGGCACGTCACATGAGCGCCCGCCGATGACCATGCTCGAACTGCTTGACGGCGGGCCGGACGAGATGGAGCGGGTGCGCGACCTGTGCATGATCGTGGCGAGCGACGAAGAAGGGCTGTGGGAATGCTCGGACGGCATCACCGACGTGCAGCTACTTGCGCCGATAGCCTTCCCGCGCTCGATACGCGACTTCTATGCCTTTGAGCAGCACGTAAAGGCGGCCCGCGCGCTCAGGGGTTTGGACATGATACCGGAGTGGTACGACCACCCGGTCTTTTATTACTCCAACCCCGGCGCGGTGTACGGCCCAGGCGCGGACGTGCCCTACCCTCGCGGCTCCAACGAGGTAGACTACGAGCTAGAGATAGCATGCGTGATAGGCAAGCCGGGGCGCGATATAGCGGCGGAGGATGCCAACAACTACATAGCGGGCTACCTGATTATGAACGACTGGAGCGCCCGCGACACCTGGCGCAACTTCGAGTCCAAACTGAGCATGGGTCCGGCCAAGAGCAAGGACTTCGCCAACTCGCTCGGCCCCTGGCTGGTCACGTCCGACGAAGTGGCGGACCGCCGCGAAGGGGAAGGCGCGGACACCCGCTACAACCTCGACATGACAGCCCGCGTGAATGGCAAGGAGCTATCGCACGGCAACGCCGATACTCTCACTCACACCTTCGCCCAGATGATAGAGTGGGCCAGCACGGACGTGTGGTTGCGCCCCGGCGACGTACTCGGTTCGGGCACGGTGGGCACAGGATGTATATTGGAGCTAAGGCCGGAGAACACGGGCGGTTGGTTAAAGCCTGGGGACGAGGTGGAGCTAGAGATAGAGCGGTTGGGGGTGTTGAGGAACAGGCTAGTGAGCGCTTAGAATGTACATTGACGATTTCATCTGGCTGCCCGGCATTGTTGAAAAGCTCGCCCTAAAGCATAATGTTAGTCAGGATGAAGTCGAAGAGATATTCTTTGATCGCCCGCGCTACTACTTCGTTGAATCGGGCTATAGAGAAGGCGAAGATGTCTACTCGGCAAGTGGGCAGACCGATGCAGGCCGGTATTTTCTGGCAATATTCTTTGTCCACAAACCTAACAACATTGCGCTTATAATTAGCGCATGAGATATGGATAAAAACGAACGGAGGCGTTATGAGCAGAAGTGACAATTCACAAGAGAATAAGGCTACCAGCATCTCAAACGCGCACACTCTAGAAGAGGTTGCTAACTTCTGGGACACCCACAGCCTAGCCGATTACTGGGATCAAACTCACGAAGTAGAATTCGGAATCAGGGCGAAACGCAGACGCCGAGTAACACTCGATCCCCCGATATATGCCAAGGTTGAAGCCGAGGCACGCGTCCGCGGCATCTTGCCTGAAACTCTAGTCAACCTTTGGTTAGCTGAGAGGCTACAACAAACAAAGGAGTAGCTTTATCAGTTTGTCTGCTTGCTCTGGCATTAGAGAAAGGAGGCCCAATCATGCCCTTCTACCATAAACTAGGCAACATACCGCACAAGCGACACACTCAGCACCGCCGGCCCGACGGGCAGCTTTATACCGAGGAGCTTTTCGGCTTCGAGGGCTTTTCGGGGTGCGACTCGCTGCTGTACCACCACAACCCGCCTGTGCGTGTGGTGGACATCAAACCGTGCGAGGCCGAGGAGTTGCACGAGTGGAAGGAGCCGGTGCAGCGCCACCACCACCTGCGCACCAAAGCGGCCAGGGAGGGCGGCGACCCTGTATCGGGGCGCAAGGTGCTGATGTATAACCCCGACTGCCGCCTGGGCATCGTGCGGCCCACCGAGCAGATGAAGTATTTCTACAAGAACGGCCAGGCCGACGAGTTGTACTTCATACATGAGGGCACGGGCCGCTTCGAGACGGTGTTCGGCGTGCTGCCGTACCGTGAAGGCGACTACGTGCTGATCCCGCACGGCACCACCTATCGCGTCGTGATGGACGAGGGCAAGCCCCAACGTTGGCTCACCGTCGAGGGGAAGTATATCGAGCCGCCCAAGAGGTATCGCAATGATTACGGCCAACTTCTTGAGCACGCGCCCTATTGCGAGCGCGACATCCGCGTGCCCGAAGAGCTTGTCACTATCACGGGCGATGAGGGGGGTAAGGGGCCGTTCGAGGTGCTGGTGAGGGCCAACGACATGCTCACCGCCTACTACTACGACCACCACCCGCTGGATGTGGTGGGGTGGGATGGCTATCTCTACCCTTACACATTCAACATCGAGGACTTCGAGCCGATCACGGGGCGGGTCCACCAACCGCCACCCGTACACCAGACCTTCCAGGCGCATAACTTCGTGGTCTGCTCGTTCGTGCCGCGCAAGTATGATTACCATCCGCTCTCTATACCCGCCCCCTACAACCACTCGAACATAGACAGCGAAGAAGTGATCTATTACGTCAACGGCAACTTCATGAGCCGCCGGGGCATAGACGAGGCCTCGTTTACGCTCCACCCGCATGGCATCCCGCACGGCCCGCACCCAGGAGCCGCCGAAGCCTCTATCAGCCACACCGAAACCGAGGAACTTGCCGTGATGGTAGACACCTTCCGTCCCCTGAAGCTGACCAAATGGGCGCAGGAGTACGACGACCCCGCCTACCCGATGAGCTGGCTGGACGAGAAGAAGAGTGATGCCATGCCGACCGATACGGATTAGTTGCGAGTTGCGAGTTGTTAGCGCTCGGCTAGTCCTCGGCGCTCACTCGTGGCACGCCTCTTGCCCATCCAAACTCGCAACTCGCAACTATGGAGGTATACAATGAGCCAAAGAGGATTAATCCTGGCTTTGCAACGCTTTCACGACGATCCGGGCTTTGCCGAGCAGGTGAGAAGCGACCCGGAGAACACCCTCGGCATCTACGACCTCGACGATAACGAGCGGCAGACGCTGATGAACATGGACGAGACCCAGATGCGCGACTTGGCCGCAAGCGTCGGCCTCGATTGGGGTGCCGGCCAGGTATCGGGTGTCGGCGCGCCGGACGAGGACGAAGGTGAGGGCGAAATCAAACGTAGCGTACGCGGACCCAACGCCATGACCGGCGACGGCTACGAAGGCACCAGGCCCGTGCGTACAACAGGGTCGTAATAATTATGAATTATGAATTGATTAGGGTAATTCATAATTCATAATTCATAATTGGACAAAGTCCAGTACACTGCCGCTTCGGTGCGCGTCTTTACCTCTAGCTTATGCAGGATGCGGGTTACGTGGGCTTTGGCGATGTGCGGCGAGATGTCCAGGGCAATCGCTATCTGCTTGTTGCTCGCGCCTTTCGCCAGCAGGCGCATAACCTCTAGCTCACGCAAGCTCAATCGCCCGACGAGGCCCTCTCCCCTCTTCTCTTGTCGAGCGCCCTTCTTGGCCGCCTGCGGTCTCTCCCCACGCAACTTACCTCCCCTCGAATCGTTAATACTATGTAAGCCGATTGTTGCCCACAAGCACAGTATATAGAACGGAAGTTCGGAAATCAAGCGTGGGATGACCTGTCGGAGGCGATTGGGCGTCTTGCTGGTAATCAGAATACAGCCAGCTTTCTCAACAGGGTCTATTCAAAGTCAGAAAAGGAGCCAAGGGCAGCGAGAACAAGGTGAGGACGAGCAGCGAAGTAGCGGCAAGCCTTGGCTATGTTTACCGCTCCTA
>JBBSGN010000297.1:0-4666 GCA_038254085.1 Chloroflexia bacterium
ATCTCTCTTCCGACATAGCTCTCCCTCGTTTGTCGGTTGTCGGTTATCGATCTACCGACTACCGACTACCGACTACCGACTACCGACTACCGACTACTAATCCCTACTCCAGCGTCACGAGCGGCCTTCCGCCCTCGACGACCGCGCCTTGCTCGACGTGGACCTTCGATACGCGCCCATCTCGCGGGGCGTTTATGTCGTTCTCCATCTTCATGGCTTCCAGAACGACCATCCTCTGGCCCGATTTTACCTCGTCACCGCCCGACACCACGACGCCCTTGACCATGCCCGGCATGGGCGCTTTGACCACCACTTCGCCCGTCTGCACTGCTTGCCTGGGGGCCACCTTCCGCAAGCGCCACTCCCTCTCGGTCAGCACCTTAACGTCGAAGCGGTGCTTGCTGAGGACCACCCGCATCCCGTCCTCGGTCCTCTCGACATACATTTGATAGCTCTTGTTGTCCACCAGCAGCGAATAGAGGCCGTCGCCCGTGGTTGGGTCGGAATGCACCGGCGTGAAGTCCACCCGAAGGTCGTGGTCCGTCCCGACGGTGAGAGGCCGCACGACCGTGCCGTCCGGGCCGCTCGAAATATCAAAGCCAAGCTCCCCGTCCTCCGTTTGCGCGTAGTACTTCGGCACAGCCTACCTCAATCCTGCCTTGCGCCCCGCCAGTCGCCAGTTGTCGGTTGGTGCCGCATGGCCGTGCCCGTTGAGCGAGCCGTTCGAGGCGATACCCCCGGCCTGTTTCTTGCGGTCGGCCACCAGCGCGCCCGCCATGCCGGCGACCTCGGCCAATTCCTCCCGATTGCCCTGCTCGGCCCACCCGCTCGCCAGGAACCGCTCGACAAACCGGGTGTCAAGGCGACCGCGCTGGAAGTCCAGTGATTGCATGACCCCGATATGGAAGGGTATGTTGGTCTGTATACCCACCACACGATACTCCTGTAGCGCCCGCCGCATACGCAGGATGGCGTGCGCCCTACTCGGCGCCCATACTATTAATTTGGCCGCCATCGGGTCGTAATAAATCGAGACACGGCCTCCCCGGTACAGGCTGCTGTCAACCCGCACACCGGGACCGCTAGGCTCTATCACCGAAGGGATGTCGCCCAAGGACGGCACGAAGTTGTTGAAGGGGTCTTCGGCGGCAATCCGGCACTCAATGGCGTGGCCCCGAAGCGCAATGTCGTCCTGCGCGACACGTAGCGGCCTCCCCGAAGCGACCCGAAACTGCTGCAACACCAGGTCGGTGCCTGTAACCATCTCGGTGACAGGATGCTCTACTTGCAAGCGCGTGTTGACTTCCAGAAAATAGAAATTCTTGAAGCGATCCACAAGAAACTCTATCGTGCCCGCCGAGCTATACCCCGCAGCCCTGGCCGCCGCAACCGCTACCGCGCCCATCCTGGCCCTCATGCTCGCATCCACCACCACCGAAGGCGCTTCCTCAATTAGCTTCTGGTGACGCCGTTGCACCGAGCATTCGCGCTCGCCCAGGTGGATCACGTTGCCATGCTCGTCGCCCAGGACCTGTATTTCTACGTGCCGCACCGACTCCAGATACTTCTCGAAATAAACTACACCGGAGCCGAAAGAGGACTCCGCCTCGCTCCGGGCGCTTCGCAACGCCGCTTCAAGCTCGCCTGGGCTTCGAACTACTCGCATCCCTTTGCCGCCGCCGCCCGCCGACGCTTTGATCAGCACCGGATAGCCAATCTGCTCGGCTGCGCGGATGGCCTGCTCAAGATCGCCCACAGGCACGTCGGTGCCGGGCACGGTAGGCACGCCCGCCGCCTGCGCCAGCTTGCGCGCGGCCAGCTTGTCGCCCAGCAGCCGCATGGCCGAAGGCGAAGGCCCTATCCAGGTCAAGCCCGTATCCAGCACGGCCTGTGCGAAGTCGGCGTTCTCGGCCAGGAACCCGTAGCCTGGGTGGACCGCCTCCGCGCCCGATTTGCGGGCCACGTCCAGCAATTTGTCAATCCGCAAATACGACTCGGCAGAAGGGGGTGGACCTATCGGATAGGCTTCGTCCGCCTCGCGCACGTGCAGCGCGGTGCGGTCGGCCTCCGAGTAGACCGCCACCGACTGCAACCCCACTTCCGCGCAGGCGCGCACCACCCGCAAGGCGATCTCGCCTCGATTGGCTATAAGTACTTTGCGAAAGTTAGGCAATTGATGGCCTCATTGTGGACAGCGAGTAGCTATCGGTAGTCGTTAGTCGGTCGTCCGTCCTCTGCCTGTAGCCACTTGCTGGCCGGTGGCTTGCCGAGCGCTTGCAGAATGTAGCGGGATGCTTTTGCCAGCTTGCCAATATCTACGCCCGTTTTGATGCCCATGCCGTTCAGCATATAGAGCAGGTCTTCAGTCGCCAGGTTGCCCGACGCGCCGGGCGCATATGGGCAGCCGCCTAGCCCCGCCGAGGACGAGTCGACCGTGGTAATGCCCACTTGAAGCGCAGCTAATACGTTCGCAAGAGCTGTGCCCCGTGTGTCGTGGAAATGCACCGCTAATCGCTCTACCGGCATGTCTTTGAGTAATAAGCCGGTTAGGTCGTACACCTGATTGGGCATGCCAACCCCAATTGTATCTCCAATCGAGACCTGCGCTACCCCCAGTTCAAGTAGGGCTAACGTCACCTCACGCACCTTCTCCGGTGGCACGTCGCCTTCGTAAGGGCAGCCGAACGCGGTGCTGATGTAGCCGCGCACCGCAATGTCATTCTCGCGGGCCAGGGCCACCACAGGTTTGAAGTTGTCCAGCGATTCGGCGATTGCGCAGTTGATGTTGGCCTTCGTGAAACTCTCGGATGCGGCTGTGAAAACAGCGACATCGCTCACGCCCGCTGCTATGGCCCGCCTCATCCCCTTCTCATTCGGCACCAGCACCGGGTATCTCACTCCTGGTCGGCGCTCGATGCCCGCCATTACTTCCGTCGCGTCGCCCAGTTGGGGTATGGCGCGCTGGTTGACGAAGGACGTGGCCTCGATGAACGATAGACCGCACTCGTTCAGGAGATTGATGTACTCGATCTTGGCCTCCGTCGGCACGGTGAGAGCCTCGTTTTGCAGCCCGTCGCGCGGTCCGACCTCGTAGACAGTCACGCGCTGCGGGTACGGCGTGGGGGGAGGCATCTTGCTACTTCTCCATCTCAACCAGCACGTCGCCGACCGCTACCTGGTCGCCCTCGTTGTAGCAGACGGCGGCCACTTTGCCTTCGTGGGGCGCACGGACCGTAAACTCCATCTTCATCGCCTCGATAATCACCATCGGTTGCTCGTCCTCTACGATGTCCCCCGGCGACACGAACACCTTCAGCACTTTGCCCGGCATGGGACTTTCCAGGGTCTCTTCGTTGCCCACGCGCACCGTTCTCGCCAGCGTCTCGGTCGAAAGGGCTGGGGCCAATCGCACCCAGTACTCGCGCCCTTCCCATACCACGAAGAAATCGCCGTCCTCTTGGCCCGGCCCGCACTCCAGCGAATAGAGCGCGTCGTCCTCCGCCATGCGGAGTTGCACGGCGGGCGGCACGTCGTCAAATGACGGCTGACCACCGACGACCGATGACCGACGACCTATAGGACGAGGCGCGCGCAAATAGACCTCGCCTCCATACAGCGTTTCGTCTCCCTGCGTCACGGTGGCCGCCCAACGGTCGGGTTGGCCCGGCAGGCTGGAAAGCTCGGCGCGATAGGCGTGCCCGTCCACAAGCAGCCTGGCGGCAATTTGCTGGCGCGCCTGTCGCCACAAATTGGTGCGCCAGATGTCCTCTGGTGCGACCTCATCCTGCCACGCCTGGGGCGATAGCGCATGAAGCGCGGCGCCTGCCAGCACGACCTGAACAGGCGCAAGCGCAAAGGCCCCTGGCCTGTAATACTTCTCGATGAAGCGCGTGGAGACGTTACCAAGCTCGAACTGAGGGTGGGCCACCAGCCAGCGCAGGAAATCGAGGTTGGTGGTCACGCCCTTGATAACCAGCCCGCCCAGCACATCGCGCAGCCTGTTGAGCGCGTCCCGCCGCGTCTCGCCCGATGCTATTACCTTGGCGATCATCGGGTCGTAGTAGGGGGTAATTGTATCGCCTTCGCCCACGCCTGCGTCTATTCTAACGTCCTGGACCTCGTGTGGGGCCTCGATCTCGGTTATGGTGCCGGTCGAGGGGAGAAAGCCGCGCTCAGGGTCTTCAGCGTAAAGGCGCGCTTCGATAGAGTGGCGCACGAACTGTATGTCGTCCTGTTCGACCCAGAGCTTCTCGCCCGCGGCGATGCGTATTTGGGCCTCAACAAGGTCGAAGTCGAGCGCCTCCTCGGTCACGGGATGCTCTACTTGCAAGCGTGTGTTCATCTCCAGGAAATAGTATTCCCCCTCCTGGAAAATGAACTCGACCGTGCCCGCGTTCTGGTAGCCGGCAGCCTTCGCCAGCGTCAGCGCCGAAGAGGCAATGCGCGCTCTTAGCTCCTCGGTGATCACCGGCGAGGGGCTTTCCTCAATCACCTTCTGGTGGCGGCGCTGGATCGAGCAATCGCGCTCGCCGAGATGTATCAGGTTGCCGTACTTATCGCCTAGCACCTGCACCTCGATATGGCGTGGCTCGCTCAGGTACTTTTCCAGTAGGACGCTGCTATCCCCGAACGCCGCCTGGGCCTCGCGCTTGGCCCCCTCGGTGGC
>JBBSGN010000298.1:0-4656 GCA_038254085.1 Chloroflexia bacterium
CGCCGCTCGGTGCCCTTTGACAAGGTTATCGTACACGACCACCCTGTGACCTCGGTCGGCCAGCATCTCCACCGCCACGCTGCCAATATACCCTGCCCCGCCGGTGACAAGGACACTCATACCTCCCGAACCGGATAGGCTTCCGTTCGCCCTTTCATTGCTCATTATACCGCTCATTATATCAGACCTCCCTCTCTCTACGATACACCAAACGTATTAGTATCAGGGTTATTATTGCAGTATCTTTTTGGGCTAATCCCAACGTCGTAATCGCCTAGTACCCACCCAGTACCCCTGGTAGCGCCTCTCCGCGCCAGGGTGTATAATCCGGTAGTCGGTAGTCGGTTTCTTGTTTCCGACTACCGACTACCGACTACCGACCAATGGACAGGAGCACCGACAATGTATACCACCCTTTCCCCCAAGCCGCAAGAAGCGGACAGGCCTGAAAAGCGCCTGGTTGACATGCCACTTAGCGAGGTTGACCCTGAGATTTGGCAGGCTATCAAGGACGAGGAGCGTCGCCAGCACGACAAGATCGAGCTTATCGCCTCGGAGAACTACGTGAGCCGCGCGGTGCTTGAGGCGCAAGGCTCGGTGCTGACCAACAAGTACGCCGAGGGCTATCCGGGCAAACGCTATTACGGCGGCTGCGAGTACGTGGACGTGGCCGAGAGCCTGGCTATCTCGCGCGCTAAAGAGCTGTTTGGGGCCGACCACGCGAATGTGCAGCCCCATTCGGGCGCGCAGGCCAACATGGCGGTGTACATGGCGGTGCTGTCCCCCGGTGACAAGCTGCTCGGCATGGGGCTGGCCTTCGGCGGGCACCTGACCCACGGCTACTCTATCAACTTCTCAGGCAAACTCTACACCTCGACCTCCTACGCGGTAAAACGCGACACTGAGCGGCTCGACTACGACGCGCTCGAAGCGCAAGCGATGGAGGAGAAGCCGAAGCTGCTGGTGGTGGGGGCCAGCGCCTACCCTCGCATCTTCGACTTCGAGCGATGCCGCCGTATAGCCGACGCTGCGGGCGCGATGCTCATGGTGGACATGGCCCACATCGCGGGCCTGGTGGCAGCGGGTCTGCACCCCTCGCCCATACCATACGCCGATTTTGTAACGACCACCACCCACAAAACCTTACGCGGACCGAGGGGCGGCATGGTGCTGTGCAAAGAGCAGTACGCCAAAGAGCTAGACAAGAGCGTATTCCCAGGCATCCAGGGCGGCCCGCTCATGCATGTGATTGCCGCCAAAGCTGTATCCTTCAAGGAGGCGTTGCAACCTAGCTTCAAGGAGTACCAGCAGCAGATAGTAGCCAACGCCAAGCGCCTGGCCGCCAAGCTCGAAGCGCAGGGCCTTCGCCTGGTGTCGGGGGGCACCGACAACCATCTGATGCTGGTGGACGTTAGCCCGCTTGGCCTCACCGGCAAGGAAGCCGAGCATGCCCTTGACGAAGTGGGCGTCACCGTCAACAAGAACGCCATCCCATACGACCCGCAGCCCCCCGCCAAAGCGAGCGGCATCCGCATCGGCACCCCCGCCGTCACGACCAGGGGCTTCGGCGAGCCTGAGATGGACATCATTGCCCGCCTGATAGGCGACGTGCTGAAGGCGCCGGAGGATGAAGCGGTAAAAGCAAGAGTGAGCCGGGAAGTGCTTGACTTGTGCAACCGCTTCCCCGTGCCGGGGATTGTCTAGAAGCCGGGCAGCACGATCGTGAAGCAGAAACTCACCACCAGCGTATAGCAAGAAGGTGATTGGTTTGTGGCCTAATGCTTACCTATAGCCTCGACATCAACTGTGGGGGACAGTTTTATGAAGATCCGTGATCTTGAGTCTACAAGCGAACATTTCATTCGCCAGGTGGCCGCCATCCTGGTTGAAGCCTTCAGAGATAACTGGCCGGATGCCTGGCCCGACATGGAATCTGCACTGGAAGAGGTACACCAGTCCTTTCAACCCGACCGCATCAGCAGGGTTGCCCTAGCTGATGACGGCGAGGTGCTCGGCTGGGTAGGCGGTATTAGCGAATACGATGGCAACGTATGGGAATTGGACCCGCTCGCCGTAGACCCGAAGCATCAGGGTAGAGGCATTGGTAGTGCCCTCGTAGCCGACTTTGAGGAGCAAGTCAGGCAGCGTGGCGGACTCACCATCAGGCTTGGCACCGATGATGAGAGCAACCAGACCACACTCTCTGGAGTGGACCTCTACTCCAACCTTTGGGAGCGCATTGCCAACATACGCAATCTGCGCCGCCACCCATATGAGTTCTACGGGAAGCTAGGTTATACGATCGTAGGAGTGATGCCTGACGCCAACGGTTACGGTAAGCCCGACATCATCATGGCTAAGCGGGTTTCCTACCCACAAGAAAAAGCATGAAAGAGCTACACGTATCCAACCACCCCCTAATCCAGCATAAGCTCGCGCTGATGCGGAGCATCGCTACCGAGCCGAAGAAGTTCCGCGAAGTGGTGCGCGAGATCACCACCCTCCTGTTGTACGAGGCCACTCTGGACCTTGAGACGGCGGAGGTAGAGGTGCAGACACCACTGGCCGTCACCAAAGGGCGCGTGCTGGTCGAGCGCATCGGGTTCGTGCCAATACTGAGGGCGGGCGTAGGTATGGTGGATGCCGCGCTCGACCTGATACCGACCGCGCAGGTGTGGCATATCGGCCTGTATAGAGACCACCGCACCCTCCTGCCCGTTGAATACTATAACAAGCTGCCTGTAGAGCCGACGGTGGATGTGTGCCTGGTGCTGGACCCCATGCTGGCGACCGCAGGCTCGGCCACCGCCACCGTGAAGGTGCTGAAAGACTGGGGGGCCGAGAAGATAAAGTACGTGGGCCTGATAGCCGCCCCCGAAGGCGTAGAGCGCTTCCACGCCGACCACCCCGACGTGCCGATCCACATAGCCGCCGTAGACAGCTATCTGAACGAATACGGCTACATCGTACCGGGGTTAGGCGACGCGGGCGACAGGCAGTTTGGGACGTAGGCTCGTGTTGCGTAAGAAAAAGCCCTTATACAATACGCACTACGGATAGAACGATAAGCCAAAGGAAACGCAATATATGTCCCCCTTCCTCCCCACCATGCTGCTCACGTTCGGCGTGACACTAGCCTTGTCGCTGGCGCTTACGCCGCTGGTGCGGGCGTGGGCGTTGAGGCGGGGGCTGCTAGACATGCCGGGCGAGGAGCGGCGGGTGCATGGGGTGGCCGTGCCGAGGTTGGGCGGGCTGGCGATGTTCGCGGCCTTTGCGGTGGGGGTACTGCTCACCTTCGCCCTCGATACACGCGAGGGCAAAATAGGCAACGAGCGATTCGAGGCGAGTCGCGTGCTGCTTATGCTGGTTGGCGCGGGCATAATCACCCTTGTGATGGCAGTGGACGATGCGCGGGGGCTGAGGCCACTGCCGAGGTTGTTGTGGCAGGCGGGGGCCGCGCTGCTGGTGGTTGTTCCCAGCCTGGTTTGGCCGGGGGACGCCAACTTCCCGGAGCCTGCAAGCACTGTTCATTACGACCAGGGCGCGGGCGTACTTGTCACCGCCGTGCAAAGTCCCTTTGGCGGCACTGTACACCTGCCCTTGTTGCTTGGGGCGCTCCTCACCGTGTTCTGGATCGTGGGCGTAACCAACGGCATAAACTGGATTGACGGGTTGGATGGGCTGGCGGCTGGGGTGTCGCTAGTGGCCTGCGTGGTGCTGTTCGTCATAACCGGCCCGGTGCTGAACCAATACACGCTGTCGTACCTGCCCCTGATCCTGGGCGCGGCGATCCTCGGCTTTTTGCCGTTCAACATCCACCCGGCCCGCATCTTCATGGGCGATTCGGGGGCGATGTTCCTCGGCTACACGCTGGCCGTGCTGTCGGTGATTGGGGGCGCCAAGCTGGCTTCGGCCTTACTCGTTCTAGGTATCCCTCTGCTCGACGGCGTGTACATAATCATCTACCGTCTGTACCGGGGCCGCTCGCCCATGTCCGCCGACCGGGGGCATTTACATCACCGCCTGCTCGATATAGGCTTCAGCCAGCAGCAGGTGGTGGTCATATTCTACCTGCTGTGCGGCGCGTTCGGCCTGCTGGCGTACCTGTTCACCAGCGCCAGCGGTTCAGTAAATATGTTCGGGGTCGAGCTGCCCAGCAGCCGTTTCAAGCTGTTCGCCTTGATTTTCCTGGTGGTGGTGCTAGTAGGGTTGCTGATGTATATAGCGCGCCGCAGGTTTGATCGCGGAGGAATACGCATCAAGGAGTAAGGGCGGTGCCCAATCCTGTAGGTTGGGTAGGGGCAGTCCTCGTGGGTGCCCTCCGGCCTTATCCTTTGTTCCCGGTTGGAAAACAGGGCAGCCACTAGGACTGCCCCTACGGAAATCGTGACCTATGCACCGGTTCTTCGTCCCACCCGAAAGCCTCCGGCAAAAAGAGGTCGCGCTAACCGGCGACACCGCCCGCCAGATAACCCGCGTGCTACGCATGAAGCCTGGCGATGAGGTCATGTTGCTGGACGGCAAGGGCTACGAGTACCGCGTGCGGTTGGCGGAGTTCGGCAAAGAAGACGTGCGGGGCGAAGCGCTGGAGAAGAGGCCGGGTTCGGGCGAGCCTGCGCGTGCAGTTGACCTGTATATGGCGCTGCTCAACAAGCC
>JBBSGN010000299.1:0-4650 GCA_038254085.1 Chloroflexia bacterium
GAAGTGCCTATGACCACTGTGGCTGTGGTCAGCCTGGACATACCCGCCTACACCATATTGGACGCCACAAACGTCGGCACAACGGATATAGACGCATCCACCGCTGTGTCCAACACCACTACCAGCCCGGCCAGCCTTTATGGCAAGATGACGCTCGTGCCTATGACCAAAGGCCAGCAGATCGTCACTAACCAGCTTACGCAGACCGGCTTCTCGGACGTACTGGCGAAAGGCGAGCACGCATTCACCCTGGCCGTCCCTGAGCGCAACACTTTTGGCGATGCGCTCACCGAGAACGATCACGTGGACGTGCTGTGGACCGCCAAGTTCAAGATCAACCTGAAAGCGCCCACCGGCGAGCCTGGCAAGTTTACCGTGAAGGACGATGTTTACACCAGCACCAAGACCCTTTTGCAAGACGTGCATGTGCTGCGCGTGATCAGCCTGCGCCCACCGCCACCACCTAGCTCGCAGGGGAACAACGGCCAGGCCCAGGAAGCAGCCGCAGTCAAGGCCAGTCCAAGCTCGGCCATGTACGCGGAAGGCGCGGATTACCAGTCGGCTCTCGTGCTGGGCGTCACCGACCAGCAGGCTGAAGTGCTAAAGTTCGCCCGTGAGAACGGTCTGCTCGACCTGACCTTGCGCTCGTCCAACGGCACCGTGAAGGACGCCCAGGGCAAGGATGTCAAAGGCGACCACGACGTAGAGAAGACCACCGGCGTCACCATAGACACTCTCATCAGCAACTACGGCGTTCTACCGCCCCCGACAATCCAACCATAGTTGCGAGTTATGAGTTGCGAGTATTTCTGCTTTCCGGCACTCGCAACTCGTAACTCACAACTCGTAACTCGTAATTCGCAACTGACAGGAGTAGACAATGGACGTTCATGGAGCAAGCGGCTCTATGCCCAAGATTGGGGTGTTGATCGTAGACGATGTCTCGGACACCCGGGAAAACCTCAGCAAATTGCTGATGTTCGAGCGCGACATCGAAGTCGTGGGCACTGCCGGTAGCGGCCCCGAAGCGATAGAGCAATGCCGTAAGCTGCACCCGGACGTGGTCCTGATGGACATCAACATGCCCGAAATGGACGGCATCAAAGCAGCCGAGCTTATGAGCAGCGAACTGCCGGGTATAGGCATTATTATGATGTCGGTGCAGGGCGAGCAGGACTATATGCGGCGTGCTATGCTCGCCGGGGCGCGCGAGTTTCTGGTCAAGCCGTTCTCGGGTGACGATCTGGTGCGCTCGATACGCCACGTCTATCGCATGGAGTCGAGCAAGCGCAACATGGTAATGGCCCAGCCCGCCCCCGGCACCACGCTGCTCAATGGCAAGGTGGTCGAGGACAGAGAGTCGCGCCAGGGTCAAATATTTGCGGTTGTTGGACCTAAAGGCGGCGTAGGCAGGACCACCATCGCTGTCAACTTGGCTGTGGCCCTCAAACTGGCGACGCAGAAGAAGGTGGCGCTGGTTGACGGCTCTCTCTACTTTGGGGACGTAGGCGTTATGCTCAACCTCCTCTCGAATAAGAGCATCATAGATGCTGTCGAGCACATAGACGGGGTGGATGGTGAACTGCTCAACGACATCATGGTTACCCACTCGTCGGGCGTGAAGGTGTTGCTCCCGCCTCCACAGCCGGAAATGGCCGAGCTTGTCACGGCAGAGCACATGCGCCGCGTGCTGGTCGAGTTGGCGAGTAACTACGATTACGTGGTGGTAGATACCTGGCCGTCTTTCGCGGAGGCTGTGTTGGCCGCGATGGACCTGGCCGACGACATCCTGCTGGTGATGACGCTCGAAATGACCGCCATCAAGGATGTGAAGCTCTACCTGGAAGTCGTTGAGAAGCTCAACTACCCGGCGGCGAAAGTCAAGCTGGTGCTGAACCGAGCAGGTAGTGTGGGCGGCATAAAGCTTGAGGCGGTCGAAGAGACCCTCAAGCATAAGGTTATGGTGGGGTTGAGCAACGATGGCCCGGCGCACATGATGGCGATAAACCAGGGCGTGCCGTTGGTCATCTCAGGGCGAGAGCATCCGTTCTCGCGTGACATCTACCGTCTGACCAGGATGCTCACTTCCGAGACGGTTGAAGAGGGCGCAGTGGCCCAGGCGACCGCCGCTGCCCGAGTCGAAGAACAGGCGGGCAACACTCGTCTCATGTCCAAGCTTAGACAGGCGTTTAGATAGCAGGTATCAGGTGTTGGGTGTTGGATGTTAGGAAATCTGCTGACGCCTAACACCTAACACCTAGCACCCAGAAAAAAGAGGTACAAATATGTCTCTCCTAAAGCGAATTGGCGGAACAGGCCCGACACCGGATGGGCAAGACACGGTGCAAGGCAATGGGTCGGCTCCATTGGGTGGCGGCTCGCCCGCGCCAGCGTCTCCTACGAATGTGCTGCCGCGGCCGACCGGGCGACTAGGCGGCGCGCCCACCGAAGAGATGAAGCGCCAGAACTTCACGTCGGGTAGCGGCGACAACTTCTTGGAACTCAAAAACCGCGTTCAACACAAGCTGATCGCCGAGCTTGACCCCAAACTCGACCTCACCAAGACGGACGAGGTCCGCCGTATAGTCGAGGACATCTTCGCGGAGATTCTGAACTCTGAGAACATAGTGCTCACCCGCGTGGACCGAGCGCGCTTGTTCGAGGCGGTGGCCGCCGAAATCCTCGGTTTTGGACCTATAGAGCCTCTACTGAAGGACAATACGATCAACGAAATTATGGTGAACGGTCCCAAGCAGGTATATATCGAGCGTCACGGTCGCCTGGAGAAGACCAACGTCACCTTCCAAAACGACGAGCACGTTATGCGCGTAATTGACCGTATAGTGGCCCCCCTGGGCCGGCGCATAGACGAAAGCTCGCCATACGTTGACGCCCGTCTCCCCGACGGCTCCCGTGTGAACGCCGTAATTCCTCCACTCGCTATAAACGGCCCCACGATCACCATACGTAAGTTCTCGAAGGACCCGTTCACTGTAGATGACCTGATCCGCTTCGGCACCTTTACCCCTGAGATGGCGACCTTCCTAAAGGCGTGCGTGGAAGCCCGCCTGAATGTCGTCGTGTCGGGAGGCACAGGCTCAGGTAAGACCACCAGCTTGAACGTGCTGTCCGGCTGGATACCGGACGACGAGCGCATCATCACCGTAGAGAACGCCGCCGAGCTTCAACTGCGACAGGAACACGTCATAACACTGGAATCGAGACCCGCTAACATCGAAGGCAGAGGCGAGGTCACGATACGCGATCTGGTCATCAACTGCCTTCGTATGCGCCCTGACCGCATCGTGGTCGGCGAGGTGCGCGGCGGCGAGGCGCTGGACATGCTCCAGGCGATGAACACGGGCCACGACGGCTCGTTGACCACCCTGCACGCTAACTCGGCCAGGGACGCCTTGTCCCGTCTGGAGACGATGGTGCTGATGGCGGGCATGGAGTTGCCGGTGAAGGCCATCCGTGAACAAATCTCGGCCGCCGTTGACCTTATAGTGCAGCAGAGCCGCCTCAAGGATGGTTCGCGCAAGATCACCAGCGTCACCGAAGTGCAGGGCATGGAAGGCGACATCATAGTGATGCAAGAGGTATTCGTATTCGAGCAGACCGGCATCGAAGGCGGCAAGATCGTAGGCCGCATGAAGCCGACGGGTGTGAGGCCCAAGTTCATCGAGCAGTTCGAGACGGCCAACATCTACCTGCCGCCCAACATATTTGGTTATAACGAGAAGTTTTTCTAATGCGTGATGCGCGACACGTGATACGTGACAAGCTAAATCACGTGTCACATATCACGTGTCAGAAACGAGGAGGCTAAATTGAACCCGTTATTGGTCGCTTCTATAGGCGCCTTGATAGTCATGGGGTTGTTCGCGGGGCTGGCACGGCTGGCTGCCGGTTCCCCTGACTACATGGGCCGTCTGCGCCGCTTCGTGGGCAACGAAGGCAAGGCGGACGAAGAGAAGAAGAAAGAGAAGAAGCAGTTTAGCCTCGGTCTGGGCGAGACCCAACTGGCCGCCAGGGTTGACAAGGCGATGGGCAAGCAAACCTTTGGTCGCGGTATACAGCGCAAGCTGGCCCAGGCCGACCTCAAATTGACCCTTTTCGAGTTCATGCTCGTCAAGCTCTTCTCTCTTATGATCGGGGTGGCCTTTGGCCTCTATCTGGGTCGTGGAGGGGCCGTGCAAGAGGTGATATTTGGGCTGGGCGGCGTGGTCGTAGGCTATTTTGCCCCCGACTGGTACGTGAAGTTCCGCCTGGGCAAGCGTCTCAGGGCGTTTAACGAGCAGTTGGGTGATACGGTCAGCTTGCTGGCGAACTCGCTGCGGTCGGGCTACTCGATGCTCCAGTCCATGGAGTTGGTATCCAAAGAGTCGCCGGATCCTATCGGTGTCGAGTTCAGGCGGGTGGTGCGTGAAGTCGGCCTCGGTTTGACGTTACAGGACGCGCTCAATAACTTGCTGCGCCGCATGCCGTCGGACGACCTGGACCTGCTGATTACCGCTATCAATATCCAATATGAAGTGGGTGGCAACCTGGCGCAAATCCTGGATACTATATCGCACACTATACGCGAGCGAGTACGCATTAAGGGTGAGATTCAGGTGCTGACCGCACAGGGTAGGGTTTCGGGCTATC
>JBBSGN010000300.1:0-4645 GCA_038254085.1 Chloroflexia bacterium
CATCTGGTGAACGCAGTCCAGCAGTAAGAGCCTGCTTCTCTTCTGTGGTTAGCGTTCGCACAAACAGTGGTGGCTTCATGCCCCATTTTACTCGATCTGATCATGCCTTTGCATAAAACCTTTCATGAACTTGCACTAGGGCCTGGGATGTGTTGATCATCTATCCACTTGAAAGATCTACCCAAAGATCTACCAAAGGTAAATACCCCGGCATTGATTGAAGGGAAAGGGGCTATGTATCGGTTTGTAATTGTTACCCTGGCTTAGCGGACAGGTGACAACTGTTTTTGATTCGACATTTTGGTTTTCTCGAAAGGAAGGGTTCCAAATGTACAGCCACAAACCAGCCTCCAAAGCTACTATTTCCATTTCATCGGTACGAGTGCAGGTATTGCGGCGCCATGTACGACGCCGAATCAATGCAGTGACCAGTCTGCTGGTGATAACCTCCATACTGCTGACACCCTTTGGAGGCGGCCCCTTGAGCAGCCCCAAGATAGCCGGCGCTGTTCCCAACCCACCGGGCCCGGGCACCCCTCTACCCCCGCCCCCTGCACAGCGCACCGTGCAGCCCTGGACCGATCCTCATCTGCCTAGCCTCAGCATCAACATGGCGGTCACTCCTCGGGCAATTGCTGTCGGGGATATTTTCACGGTTACACTCACCGTGAAAAACCAGGCGTCTGACCCGGCCAACAACCTGGTAGTTACCCTTCCCCTTCCGGCAGGCACGACCGGCTACCCCAACCCTCAGCCTAACGGGTGGAACTGGCAGCAGGCAAACCTGGCGGGCGATAGCAGTGTAACGCTTACTGCCACTTTGCGCCTGGTACAAACACCTCTGGGCGATGCGGTGGTGGCCCAGGCCCAGGCGACAGCACAAGGGTATGACACCCCCGTGACCGAGGTCGGTGGTGCAATTGTGGTGCAGAGAGGCTTACCTCCGGCCACCATGCCCTATCTACCGGGTGTTAGGGCCGTGCTGCACAGCCTTGATGCGCGCGCTCAGGTTGACGTTCCTGGGGACGCTACAACTCACACGCTCACTCTGCAGCACAGCTATGAGCCGGGGGCCGAGAACGTGGTGCCGCCGGACGTAGTGGGCTTCAAGTATGCCTTCCCGCCCTTCTACCTGAACGCCACAGACGAGCAAGGGCAGCAGTTCCACCAGTTCTCAAGGCCTCTCACCATAACCCTCAGCTACTCGCCTCAGCAAGTGCAAGCAATGGGATTTACGGAGGACAACCTGAGCCTCTTCTGGTTCGACCAGAGCCAGCCGGGTGGTGGGCAATGGGTGCCGATACCAACTGATGTGGATACCCGCGCCCACACCGCAACCGCGCATGTAGACCACTTCACCGACTTCGACCTGGGCGAAAACTTCAGACCCTCCGATGCCTATATCCCCTCGCTCAAGGCCTGGCAGGTGGGCCTATTCCGGGGCAACGTCAATTACGAGTTCCCTATAGAGGTGCCGAAGGGGCCGGGAGGCATCAAACCCGCTCTGAAGCTGACATACGACAGCGCGCAGACCGATGGGCCGAGCGGCACGAATAGCAAGCACCAATCCAGCTGGGTAGGGAAGGGCTGGAGCCTCGATGTGGGCTATATTGCCCTCAACAAGCTTGGTTATGATAATACAGATACGCACTACACTTTGGTGCTCAACGGCCAGTCTTACGAACTGGTAAAGGGCGGACCGGCATTCGGCATACCGAATCCAAATCCAGGCGATCCTACCCAGTGGGATTGGCGCACCAACGTGGAAAGCTTCATGAAGATCCGCGTCGTGGATGTGGGCGCTTCCACCACGAGCCGGGGAGGCTTCTTGAACGGTGCGGCTTACCGGCGCTATAAGTGGCAGGTGTGGGCCAAAGACGGCACCCGCTACGAATTCGGAGAGGACGCCTGGTGGGGCTGGCAGAATTGCACTGGCGGGAGCGCCTACTTAGAGACCTATAAGTGGGGCCTGTCCCAAGTCGTCGACACGCACAACAACGCGATCAACTATACCTGGGCGCACAAGACGGAATCGGTGAATAACTGTGGAGTAACAGGCACCGCCGATGTTTCAATGTGGCCGACGAGCATCACGTGGGCAGGCAACAGGTACAAGGTCGACTTTGTGTCATCGGCCCGAACAAACATTGATAACGAGGTCGACCAGCCGGTGAGCGAGATCGGTAGCGCACCTCGGGAATTGCAGCGGTTGGACCAGATTGACGTATCCAGTATGCCGACCACCACCTGGCAATTGGTGCGGCGGTATGCGCTAACATACCAGGGCTTTGCGACCTCCATGCTATCTGATTTCTGGATCTGCGACACCGTGAATGGGCCATGCCATGGAGACTCTAGCCACACGAAGTTGACGCTCAAGCAGATAGACCGCATCGGCTATGATGGCACTACTGCCCTGCCCCCTATTACCATGACTTATGGTTCGGATGGTGGGAACGCAGGCTATCCCAACGGACCCTGGAACCGACTAATAACGGCGGATAACGGACAGAGTGGGGTTGCCAACTTTGATTATGACAATATCGCGGCGGTCGCGCCAGAGCCACAGGGCACGGGCGAGAAAGACATGTTCAAGAACAACCGGCGGGTGAAGACCAGGACCTTCAATGACGGGCAGATCCACACTTACACCTGGTCGTATACGTACTACGATCCGGCCTACAACACGCTGGGAAGGAACTTGAGCTTGTATGGGGGTAAAGGTCCCAACCTGTGGCCCGATTCTGCTACAGTCTATTACAGCGAGATGCGTGACCAGCCCACACCTGCCGTGAACAGGGCGCGGGTAATCAACAAGCGGGAGACGGAGTTCCGAGGGCACTCCCACGTCGTGGAGACCGACCCCAACGGCAACCAAACCGACCACTATTTTATCCAGGGGGATATGGGTTGCTATCCCAGGGACCCGAACAATCCGAACAAGCCTTTATTGGGAGATGCGATCCTATCGGACACCACCTGCTTTGCGGGGATGAGAGACCGCGAGTTCCTGAAGGGGCGGGAGTACAAGACGGTCAGCTACCAGGGAACGGTAGCAAGCGGCATGAAGCTCTCAGAGGGGCAGCACGACTTTGCATCGTCCTTCTATGGCTACGGAGCGCCCGGCAGCACCTACAACGAGTGGCTCACGGGGCTATGGAGGGCGTTCCCGTACGAAAACAAGACCACCGATCTGGCCTGGGAGAAGTTGTCCGTCCCCTTGACGAGAACGGTGCAATATACCTACGATATCAGCCAGACGAACGTGATAAGCTACGGCAACTTGATTGACCAAAAGGAGTTTGACCAGACAGGGGCAGCGCTACGCGAGGTTGCGACGGTCTACAAGACGCGGGCCGATGTGCCTACCAGCACCACTTATATCGTGGACCGCCAGCGCACAGAGGACATTTACAACGGGCAAGGCACATGGCTGGCGCGCACTGTGAACGCTTACGACGGCTCTAACGGAGGGGACGAGCTTCTCACTAAGGGCGACCTGACGTTGGTGCGTAAGTACTACGACCTGCCCACCTCGCCCAACCCCCCGGTGACGATCCACAGCAGCGACATGAGCTACACTTACAACACTTACGGCAACCCCGTGACGCAGACCACGTATGACGGGCCGGGGAACGCGCTCTCTAACGGCACCGGGTGGAGTCCGCCCGGAAACAGCAGTAATGCCAGGACGCAGACCACCCAGTACGAGACCGTCTTCAACGTCTTCCCAACACAGATCACAGAGCCGATCCCCACGCTGATCGAGCACGCAGATTACGACTATCGCATGGGCACGCAGATCAGCCAGACAGCCTATAACGGCATTACCACTACGGCGGGCTACGACCTATATGGGCGCATTACCAACCTGGTGAAGTCGGGGGACACCACCGGTATACCGACCAAGTTCGTCGTATACTCGGACACCGCCAGGCCGGTACAGTATCTGCTGGGGGAGCAGGAGATAAGCGGGCAGAGTCAACAGTACCGGCTTACCCAATACTTCTATGACGGCATGGGTAGGCAGATACAGACCAAGAGGGAGAGCGTAGACGGCGTGCAAAACATCGTGGAGGACAAGCTGTACGACGGACTGGGGCAACTTATCCAGGAATCACAACCGCGCTATGAAAGCAATGCCACCTATGGCGATGCAGTCTTCTGGGGCTACGTGCCGCCAGCAGCGCAGCTATATCGCCCAACCATCTACACATACGATGCGCTAGGGCGCAAGACGCAGGTACAGGAGCCTGGTCCCATTACCACAACCATGCAGTACTCGGTGATCGGGGCCAGCAAGGTGATGACCACCACCGACCCTAACCTGCACATAACGCGGCGGGATAGCGACGTGTTTGGCCGCCTCACTAGCGTCAAGGAGTTCAGCGGGAACGCGGGCACGGAGGGTTCGTACTCTCTGTACGCCACCACCGGGTACGGGTACAGCCCGCTCGACCTCCTCACTGTGGTGACGGACACCAACAGCAAGCTGACCACCATGCAGTACGACACGCTGGGCCGCAAGAGCGCCATGTCGGACCTGACGATGGGAGGGTGGGCCTATACCTACGACCCGAACGGCAACCTGAGGACGCAGAGGGACGCCCGCACACCCGCCCAGACAATCACCTTTGGCTACGAC
>JBBSGN010000301.1:0-4637 GCA_038254085.1 Chloroflexia bacterium
GTTGAGGCATAGAGTTCGATGGACTACCGCAGCAGGAGAGAAATAGCGATATGAGCAACGATAGTCGAAAAGGCGAACTGTCCCCTTCGGGGAGTGGTCCTCTCTCAGGCCTCAAGGTTGTCGACCAGACTCAGGCTCTTGCCGGACCTTACTGCTGCATGATGCTGGGCGATATGGGCGCGGACGTTATCAAGGTCGAAAAGCCGGGCGCGGGCGACCAGGCCCGCACCTGGGGCCCGCCCTTCGTGGGAACCGAGAGCGCCTATTACCTGGCCGTGAACCGCAATAAGCGCGATATCGCCCTCAACGTGGCCGCCCCTGCGGGTAAAGAGGTAATGCACACGCTGCTCAAGGAGGCGGATATATTTGTTACCAATCTGCCACGTCTGGACGTTATGCGCCGCTACGGCCTGGACTACACGACCCTCAGCGCCGCCAATCCTAGGTTAATAGTGGCGACGATAAGCGGCTATGGGCACAGCGGTCCACGTGCGGGTGACCTCGGCTACGACCTGGTAGCGCAGGGGGAGTCCGGTACAATGCACCTGAGCGGTCCTATAGACGGCGAGCCCTACCGCTTCCCCACAGCCATGGCCGATATGGCCACCGGCCTGTTCTGCCTGATCGGCATACTAGCCGCGCTCGAGGCGCGGCATCGCACCGGAAAAGGACAATTGCTCGAGGCATCACTGCTGGAGAGCCAGGTGACCTGGCTGGAGAATTACGCCGGGGAATACTTCGCTACCGGCGAAGACCCTCCCAGGCGCGGCAACATGCACCCCCAGGTGGTGCCTTACCAGCCAGTACGTACCGCCGATAAGTGGATTATCCTGGGGGTTGGCTCGGATAACGTGTGGCAGAGGTTCTGCCAGGCCGCAGGGCTTGAGGAAATACAAGACGACCCCCGCTTCTATACCAACGTGGAGCGGGTGCATCACCGGCAGGAACTGCTGGATATACTCCTGCCGGTGATGCAGCAAAAGAGCGCGCAAGAGTGGCTCGACCTGTGCAGGAGCGCGGATATACCCGCGGGACCAATCAACAGCGTAGCTGAGATCATGGAGAGCGAACACCTGCGCGAGCGCGGCATAATAGTGGAGTTGGAGCACCCGCTGCTTGGCGCTCTCAAGTCGATCGGCACACCGCTCAAGTTCTGGGCCACCCCGAACAGCTACCGCCTGCACCCCCCGATGCTCGGGGAGCATACGAGCGATGTGTTGAGAGAGCTTGGCTATTCGAACGGGCAGATCGAGGAGTTGAATGCGGCTGGGGTCGTGGAAACATTGGCATCTCGTGAGCCTGAGACTTCTGGCGCTGGTAACGCGCTCGACGCATGACTGATAGGCCACACAGGCACGACACAGGAGCGACAATTACGAACAGTCCCCACAATCTCACGGCAGGTAAAATCCGCTGCTTACAACAGCTTGCCACGGCGGGCGGTGTCTTCGCCATGCTCGCACTGGACCACAGCGACTCGATGGCCGAGCTGCTGGACACCGACCGCGCGACGCCCGACCCTGCCACAATGGTTCAAGCGAAGGTAGACCTGTGCCGTGCTCTTGCCCCGGCGGCTTCTGCCATACTGCTGGACCCAATCTACGGGGCTGCGCAGGCGGTATCGCAGGGCGCGCTTCCCGGCAGCTGCGGCCTCATAGTCACGCTGGAAGACAGTGGCTACGAGGGACGTCAGTGGCAACTGGAGAGCAAAATTATCGAGGGGTGGAGCGTGCGCAAGATCAAGCTGATGGGCGCGCAAGCCGTGAAGCTGCTCGTGTACTACAACCCGGAGGATAAGCCGAGGGCCGAGCACCAGCGCAGTGTGGTGCGCGCGGCAGTAGAGCAGTGCGGACAGTGGGACATCCCGCTCCTGGTCGAGCCTATCGTTTACCCGGTGGGCTACGAGGAACAGGTGTCAGGTGCTTTCCTGGAGAAGCGGCCCCGCCTGATAGTAGAAACAGCACAAGATATGACTGCCCTGGGTATAGACATCCTCAAAGCGGAGTTTCCTGCTAACGGGGGCGACAGCGATGCAGCTGCCCTGCAAGCTGCGTGCGCGGAGTTAGACGCAGCGTCTAGTGTGCCCTGGGTGATCCTCAGCGCGGGGGTCAGTTATGAGCAGTTTCGCAGCCAGGTGGAGGCGGCCTGCCGAGCCGGCGCATCGGGGTTCCTCGCCGGGCGCTCGCTCTGGGCCGCGGCTGCCAAGTCGCGTGACGAGCAAAGCCGCACCCAGGCGCTCGCAGAAGGTGAGAGGCGTCTCATCGAGCTGCGCGAGCTTGCGGAGAGCGCGGCTGAGCCCTGGTATAAACGTCCCGGTGTCCAGATGTCCCATGTGGAGTATGGCTGGCACAGAGCGTACGCGTCGGAATAGGGGCCAGGGGATGCGTCCGCATGGAGATCACTTTTCTGTGAAAGAGGCAATGTTATGGCTATAGATGCAACCGGGGTGCAGAACTCCGCGACCGGCAGAGACGTACCCCTATACAAAATGATTATCGACGGCAGGGAGGTAGACGCCGCATCAGGTGAGACGCTGGACGTATACAACCCGGCGACCGGCAAGCTGCTGGGCCGCGCCCCGAAAGGAGGAGCCGTTGACGTGGAGGCAGCCGTGCGCTCCAGCCGTGCCGCGTTCGACAGCGGGTCATGGAGTCGCATGAGCGCGATGCAGAGGTCGGCCACCATATACAAGATGGCCGACATTATAGAGGCGCGCCGCGAGGAACTCGCCCTCCTTGAAACGCGCAACGCCGGGAAAACCCTTGCCGACGCGCGAGGCGATGTAGACTACACGGTCGAGACTTTCCGTTACTTTGCCGGGGCGACCCCCCGGATCCTTGGCGACACGATACCGGTTCGGCCCGACTTCCTCACCTACACCTTGCAGGAGCCGGTCGGCGTCTGCGGCTTGATCGTGCCGTGGAATTACCCACTGCTAATGGCCGCCTGGAAAGTCGCCCCGGCCCTGGCTGCAGGTTGCACAGCCGTACTCAAGCCTGCCAGCTACACGCCACTCTCGGTTTTTGAACTTGGAAAGATAGCGCTTGAGGCCGGCGTGCCGGAGGGCGTTTTGAATGTGGTGTCCGGGCCCGGAAGTACGGTAGGGGAGGCCCTGGTAAACCACCCACTGGTGGACAAAATAGCTTTCACGGGCGAGACGTATACGGGGCAGCATATACTGGCCTCTGCCGCCCGGCAGATCAAGAAAGTTACGCTTGAACTGGGCGGCAAGAACGCCAACATCGTGTTCGAAGACGCGGACCTGGACGCGGCCGTACGTGTCGGCATCAGCGCCATATATGCCAACAACGGCCAGGCATGCGGGGCACGGGCACGCATCCTGGTGCAAGCTTCTGTTTACGATCGTTTTGTCGAAGATTTCACCCGGCGCAGCTCAGGCCTCCGCGTGGGTGATCCTCTCGACCCCGAGACGCAGATAGGAGCGATGATATCACAGGGCCAGGTAGAGCGAGCCGAGGAATACGTGGGGTTGGGCACTGCGGAAGGCGGGCGTGTGCTGTTCGGCGGCCGGCGGCCCGTTCTTGATAAGGCGGAACTGGCCGCCGGCCATTTCTACAGTCCGACCGCTATAGAGATGCCCGACCACAGCTCCAAAGTTATGCAAGATGAGATATTCGGGCCGGTTGTAGCCGTCGGCACCTTTAAAGATGAAGATGAGGCTGTGCGGCTCACGAACGGCACTCGCTATGGACTGCTCGCCACGGTTTGGACCAACGATCTGCGGCGGGCGCATAGGTTGGCTCGGCGCATAAAGGCCGGGGGCGTCTGGTTCAACACCGAGGTCAACTTTTTCACCGAAGCTCCGTTTGGTGGGTACGGCCAAAGCGGCCTGGGCCGCGAACTCGGGCCCCATGGCCTGGATCAGTACGCCCAGACTAAAGTTGTCGGCATCAACCTGGGCGAGGCTGGTAACCCGTTCAATGTGTAGCCTTAGCCAGGCTCGATGGGTAGGATAGTACACGTGGAGCGGTTATCCTACAGAGAACGAGGTGACGCGCTACGTCAGATGTCGGAGAACGGCGTCGAAATTCTGGTGGTTGGCGGTGGCATTACCGGGGCTGGCGGAGCTATGGACGCGGCGGCGCGTGGGTACCAGGTCGACCTCGTAGAGAAAGCAGATTTTTCTAGCGGCACCAGCAGCAAGTCGACCAAATTGGTGCATGGCGGTTGACCGCGTGTGGGGCTGGGACGCAGAGCACTCGGAGTAGTCTGTGTATGTCGTGGCTTGTCCGTGGCTTGTCCGCGGGTACGGGCTTTGCTTACTGAATAGCTCCCTTGCTGAGTAGAGAGAAAGATGACGGAAGTGTCAGGACTGGGAACGCACAGTCTCACAAGTGAGACTCAGAATGTCTCACCCAAGGCTCAGCCCAGACTCTCGTCTGCTATTATGCCGCAATCATCACATATTGCAGGGCACCAAATCGCTGCCGGAACATACGGCGTTGTTCAGCCAACGGCACCGTTTGTTTCGGTCTCGTACGGCACCTGAAATAGTCTCGCTGTTCATCAAACGCCTGGCAGAAGCGGTATGCCCACTCGAAGTTGCCGAACCCTCTAGACCTCATAGATATTCCTTGAATAGTAGCGCTGCTTGATGCCTCGATGGTCTTGTTCCA
>JBBSGN010000302.1:0-4607 GCA_038254085.1 Chloroflexia bacterium
GCGGCGAGCGCCTTGTGCATTATGAGGGTACGCTTACCCTCTCGTATGTCCGACCCGACCGGCTTGCCCAGTGCGCTCTCGTCCCCAGTCAGGCCCAGCAGGTCGTCGTGCAGTTGGAATGCCGTCCCGCACAAGTAGGCGAACCGGCTCAACTTGTCGGCGTACCCCTGTTCGTCGGCCCTACCGCGCAGCCCGATCTTAGCCCCGCACCACGCCGCGTACTCTAACAGCGCCGCCGTCTTCTTGCTCAACATGGTCAGCACCTGCTCCTCGGTCAGCGCATCGGGCGGGACCAGCGAGAACTGCGCGTCCAGCATCTCACCCTCCATAAGCTGCGGCGTCAACCAGGAGGACATCCTCCGTATCAACTCCAATATCAGGTCGGCGGCCACGCCCCGGCCGGTCAGGTCGCACATGAGGGCATACACCCAGCTTTGCTGCAAATCGCCAGTAAGGATTGCCACCGTCCTCCCATAGTGCGCGGCCTCGCCTTCCCCCAGCCCATAGGCTTCCAATGCGCGACACTTGTATTGAGCGTGTACCGTGGGCGCGCCTCGTCTCAGGTCGTCCCGGTCAATGATGTCATCGTGTACCAGCGTCCATGTCTGAAAGACCTCCACCGCCGCAGCCGCCGGTAGCGCCTGATCTTCGTCGCCGCCCACCGCCGCGCAGCTCAACAGCAATAATAGTGGCCTCAGCCCTTTGCCGCGCTGCTTTATGTAGCTGAAGATCGCGTCGTGTATATCATCCGGCTTGAACTCGCTCGCTCCGGGCCATGTATCGAGGTAGTCGTAGACCAGCCGCCGCCTCTCGCGCAGGGCATCCTCGAACGCCGCCCAGCCAACCTGGGGAGCTGTTTCACCTTCCCCTATCTCCGCAGTCTCAATATCCAACTACAGGTTCTCCTTGATGCTCACTGCGGCCACCCTGTCCATGCCCGGCACCGCCTCAAGCTGCTCAATAGTGGCCTCGCGTATCGCCTTCAGCGATCCGAATTGCCGCATCAACGCTTTGCGACGCACCGGCCCGATATGCGGCACTACGTCAAGTCTGCCCCTGGTGGCGCGCTTGGCCCCCAGCTTCTTGTTGTACGTGTTTGAGAAGCGGTGCGCCTCGTCCCGCACCCGTTGCAGCAGCCTCAACGCCTCGGACCGCTGGTCAAGCGCCACAGGCTCGGAGCGGCCCGGCAAAAACACCTCTTCCTCGCGCTTGGCGAGAGAAATCATCGGCACATCGAGCAGCCCAATCTCCCGCATGACCTCCTGTGCCGCCGACAACTGCCCCTTCCCGCCATCTATCACCACCAGGTCAGGCAGCACCGCCCACCCGCTGCCGTTGCTCGACCTCGGCACATTACCCGCCTCGATTCGCTCCTCTTTCTCGGCCAACTCCCCTACACTATCGCCCAAGCGCGCCTCCGACAGGCCCTCCATCGCCTCCTGTTCAAGCTGCGCTATCGCCTCGTAATCTGCCGACGGCGCGGGCCGATGGTCCTCCCCCGCGCGAGCCAACGCCAGCGCGCCCGCTCGCTCGACCTCCGACAGTTCAGCCGCCGTCCGCCTGAACCGCCTGCCCAGCATCTCCCTCATCGAGGCGAAGTCATCGTTGCCAGAGGTGCGTATCTGGAAGCGCCGGTACTCCTTCTTCTTGGGCATTCCCTGCTCGAACACCACCATCGCCCCAGCCGTGTCGGTCCCCTGCAAATGCGCCACGTCGTAGCACTCGATCCTCTGCGGCCACACCGGCAGATCGAGCGCCTTTTGTAGCTCGGTCAGCGCCGCCGTAGACTTCTGCTCGTCGCTCAACCACCGCAGCCTGTACTGCTCAAGCGTCTCGCTCGCGTTGCGCCCGGCCAGCTCCACCAGATCACGCTTCTCGCCCCGACGTGGCACGGTCACCGCCACCTTGTTGCCCCTCTTTTCGCGCAGCCAACTCTCTATCACGGCGGCGTCGCTCAAATCGTGCTGCAACAACAGCTTCGGAGGCACATACGCCGCCTCGTCATAAAACTGGCCGATAAAGCTCTCCATGATCTCCGCAGGCGTAGAATCGGCCGTCCCTTCCAGCATGTAATGCTCACGCCCCAGCAGCTTCCCTCCACGGATGAAGAACACCTGCACGCACGCCTCGCCGTCGTTCTTGGCGAAGGCGATCACGTCCTGGTCGGTCTTGGCGGTGCTGAACACTTTTTGCTGCTCAAGCACGCTCTCTAAACTGCGAATTCGGTCGCGGAAGACCGCCGCGCGCTCGAACTCTAGCGTCTCGCTCGCCTCCTCCATCTCGCGCCGCATCGTCTTGATGATCTTCTCTTGCTTACCTTCCAGGAACAACACTACCTGCTTGATAGCCGCATCATACGCCGTCTTGTCCGCCAGCGAGGCGCACGGCCCCAGGCATCTATGGATAAAATATTGCACGCAAGGCCGCGCGTCCTTCCCTGTTATCTCCTTGTCACAGGTGCGAAACGGGAAGAGTTTGTCGAGCAGTTCGATGGTCGCATAGACCGTGCCCATGCCCGGATACGGCCCAAAATACGACGCGCCGTCTTGCAACACCCTACGCGAAGGCACTACCCTGGGCCACTCCTCTTGCAACGTCACCTTTATATAAGGATAGCTCTTGTCGTCCTTGAGCCTGATATTGTATCGCGGCCTGTACTTCTTGATAAGTTGGTTCTCAAGGATCAGCGCCTCAAGTTCGGTGTCGGTCAGGATGTACTCGAAATCGTACACCGCCCCCACCATCCGCCACACCTTAGCCGCCTGCCCCTTGAGCGAGCGGAAGTACGAGCGCACCCGGTTCCGCAACGACACGGCCTTGCCAACGTAGATGATCTCGTTGGCGCGGTCGCGCATCAAATACACCCCCGGTGAATGGGGCAGCGCCCTCAGACGCTCCTCGAACGCGGGCGCACGCTGCGGTTGGCTCGGTTTTGCTTCTTGGCTTGGCATGGTAGGTCTTACAGTAAGTCTTACGGTGGGGACTTGCGCTTCCTTCGCAATGATATTCTAACAAATTGCCGCCAAGACGGGTAATTGTCGCTCCTTGGTAAGCATTCAGAATTAGGGAATGGAGAGTGATAAACTCACCGCAGAGACGCAGAGAGCGCAGAGAAGCGCCGAGCAAATGATTGTTGTTCTCTGCGCGGTGAGTTCTTCTGCGAATGTGAACTATTACGCTCCTCGAACCCAGCAACAACAGAAATCTCTGCGTGGTCCTCTGCGTTCTCTGCGTCTCTGCGTTTAATCGTCGTCCTGCACCGATTACTATCCGGCTCTAAGTCCGAACGCCAACCTCACCTGACCAACTGGTACACCGCCAGCGTATCAGGCTCGGCGTACTGCGCCATGTCGGGGCGCGCGTCCAGCACTTGTGGGTCAACGTCCCACACGCGCCTCTCTTGGAAGTCCTGCAAGTGCCTCAACCTCGGTAGCCCGCTCAGAAATGCCTCGGTCAAAGCCCAATCGGCCCCGTAAGCGTTCGCGCTCACCACCACGTACCGCACACCCCACGACTTCAGCAAATCGAGGGCTACGTCGTCCGGGAAAGCCTCTAACGTTGGCCGCGCCGCCCTCCACTCCGGCGGCTCGAAAGTATCGTAGCCATAAGTGATGGGCTTGCCGTAATAAGTCTCCCAGAAAAGGGGCGGCCCCGCTTGCGTGCTGGCGAGCGGCATCTGCATGATCGCACCGGGAGGAGCAGCCGCCAGGAACCGCGACGCTTCGGTTGGCTGAATCCGGCTCGTCCCCCACGTATACGGCGCTGTCCAGAAGTCTGCCAGCACCAGGCAACTTATCAGCGCGGTCAACCACAGCGCGTGCCGCCTTACACCCCGCGCCCTCACCAACTGCGCCCAACCGAGGCCCATCAGTGCCACCGCCGCCAGCGCCACCAGCACCCCGAAACGCGCATAAGCCCTCATTGACGAGTAGAGCGGCAGCCAATCGAACAGCGCCTTGCCAGGCAGCGGCACGGGCGCGCGCCCTCCGGCCAACGCCACCTGCACCTGCCCATGCGTGTCGTGCAGCGTCAGCCCCAGCGACAACACCACGCCAACCACCAGCACGCCCGCCCACGCGGCCCATACACGCGCACCCGCCGCGTCTCGCCTCCGCGACCGCGACCACACCCAGAACCCGCCAAGCGCCACCGCCACTGGCACCACGCCCAGGTACAGCGCGCTCTCGATCACGTTCTCGTCCGCGTGGGCGCGCATCGAGTCTTCGCCCCACATCGGTTGTATCTGGTTCGGCAAGAGATAGTCGGCAAGCGCGGCGCTGTTCTCGTCCGCCGCCTTCGCGCTGTGCGAAAGCTCTCCCTTACCATACAATTGCAGCGAGGGCAGCGCCAACGGCCCCGCCAGCAACACAAACACCGCCAACGCCGCACCCACAGCCCCCACCAGGCTGCTCACCCTGACCTCTCGCCGCAGTGCCCAGGCCCGCACGAGGAAGTACACACCAACCGCCAACCCCACCATGTAGGCGTAATACCACGCCGACAACGCCGTTAGCGCCAGCGACAAGCCCATCGCCGCGCCATATACCCACTTCTTTAGAGTCATGCGTTGAAAGGGACGTGACGACCGACGACCGACGACCGACGAC
>JBBSGN010000303.1:0-4603 GCA_038254085.1 Chloroflexia bacterium
ATACTTACTCAGAGGTGATTATACCAGCTTCCTCCCTAAACCGTCGTTGTAGTACTAATTAACCTTCAAGAACAGTGAGGGCTGTTCTGATGCAGGCACGCACACCTTGCCAATCGCTATCCGAGAGGCGACCAACCCGCACATGGACCGCAAAACGAGGAACAGTAACAAGAAAGGCTCGAAAAGCAGAGAGGCGGTGTAATCCGACAACGGCCCAGTCCTGCAAGGTATAGTCTGTTGGGCTAATAGCGGAGGCTACCTGGCTCGTAATGAGGCCTACGATCAAATCGGGGCGTTCGGCGTGGTAAGCGTCAGACGAAAGAACAACAGTGGGCCAGCGTTTAACGCCTTGTATGCCCGGAAAGTCCACGACAACGATGTCACCTGCGCTAAACGAGGTCTTCATCATCTGCGTAGACGGCATCGGTATTACTCATAGAGAAGGTCGCTAAGTCGTGCATGTCCTCTTCGCTCCAGGCGTCACTGCTATCTATAGAAAACGCATTTGACTGTGCTAGTTCATCCAGAATCAGGGCGGCCAAACGAAGGCGTTCACTGGGCGGCAGGTCGCGCACCGTGGAAGCGTAAAGCTCTTGGGCTGTTTGCATCCTTGTTTCCTCCTATGGTCATCATATACGACTTGGTGGAGCGTTTCCCGTCACGCACCCAACTTCAGCATATCTCTCAGCTTCGCCACCAGCCCATCTATCGGCACGCGCACCTGCTCCATACTATCGCGGTCGCGTATGGTGACGGCGCGGTCGGCCAAGGTGTCGAAGTCTACGGTCACGCATAGGGGCGTGCCGATCTCGTCCTGGCGGCGGTAACGCTTGCCTATTGAGCCTGTGTCGTCATACTGGCTCATAAAGTGGGGCCGCACCAGGTCATGCACCCTGTGCGCCTCCTCGGCCAGCTTCTTGGAGAGGGGCAGCACGGCCACCTTGATAGGCGCTATCTCCGGGTGGAAGCGCAGCACCACGCGGGTCTCATCCTTGTCAGGCTCCTCGTGGTAGGCGTCCAACAGGCAAACCAGGGCGATGCGGTCGGGGCCGACGGCAGGCTCGACCACATAAGGGGTGATATGCTCGCCCGTCTCCTCGTCGAAGTAGGTGAGGTCTTTGTTGCTCGCCTCGCTGTGGCGGCGCAGATCGAAGTCGGTGCGGTTGGCGACGCCCTCAAGCTCGCCCCAGCCCCAGGGGAACAGGTACTCGATATCGGTTGCGGCTTTGGCGTAATGGGCCAGCTCTTCCTTTTCATGGACACGCAATCTGAGGTGGTCGGGCGAGATGCCGTACTTGAGGTACCATTTATAGCGGTTGTCTATCCATTGCTGGTGCCATTCCTCGTCGGTGCCGGGCCTGACGAAGTACTCCATCTCCATCTGCTCGAACTCGCGGGTGCGGAAGATGAAATTGCCTGGGGTGATCTCGTTGCGGAACGCCTTACCCTGCTGGGCGATACCGAAGGGCAGTTTACGGCGCATGGCCTGCTGCACGTTGAAGAAGTTGACGAATATGCCCTGGGCGGTCTCAGGCCGCAAGTAAGCCACCGATGCCTCGTCCTCCACTGGCCCTACGAAGGTCTTAAACATCAGGTTGAAGCGACGCACCTCGGTAAGCTCGCCGCCGCAATCGGGGCAGCGGTCGCCATCGAGCTGGTCGGCGCGGAAGCGGTGCTTGCACACCTTGCAGTCCACCAGGGGGTCGGTGAATTCGGTGATGTGGCCCGAAGCCTGCCAGACGAGGGGCGACATGAGGATAGCCGAGTCGAGGCCCACGATATCGTCGCGCATCTGCACCATGTCACGCCACCACACCTTCTTGATGTTGCGCTTCAGCTCCACGCCGAGCGGCCCGTAGTCCCATGTTGAGCCGAAGCCGCCATAAATCTCGCTGGAAGGGAACACGAACCCTCGGCGTTTGGCGAGTGATACGATTGTGTCCATTGACACGGGTTGTTGTTTTGTGATCATGTTGTTGCTCCTCTTCGGACGACCGACGACCGACGATGGGCGGCCGAACCTCCAGCTACGCCCAGAGGCACAGAAGTTGCCGCCCGGACGTGGTAGTCAGCGTCGGTTGCCGGTTATCCAGGCATAAAAACGTCCGGCATCCCTAATGTACCATATTAAGTACATATGCAAAAACTCAGCCCCAAGACCGATTGACCCTCTTTGTGCTGTCTGGTATACTCTGAACGTCCGTTCTGATTAAACCCCTATTGGCTCGTTATACAGGCCATCACAGCGCCACTGACTTGTTTGATATTTTGATATACGGTGCTTAAGGAGGTTTGCGCGTGCGATTTGCTATCAACACGCCTAACTTCGGCGACTTTGCCAACCCGCATCTTGTGGCAGAACTGGCCCACGAAGCGGAAGATTCGGGGTGGGATGGCTACTTTCTGTGGGACCACATCGGGGCGGATTGGCCCGATGCGGTAGCCGACCCCTGGATCGAGCTTGCGGCCATGGCGCTCTCTACCTCGCGCATCCTCATTGGCCCGATAGTCACCCCTATGCCCCGCCGCCGCCCGCAAAAGCTGGCGAGGGAAACGGTCACGCTCGACCACCTCTCCAACGGGCGGCTCGTATTAGGGGTTGGTATAGGCAGCGATAGCGGCAGGGAATATAGTTGTTACAGCGAATTACCTGACGACAAACTGCACGGCGAGATGCTGGACGAGGGCCTGGAGGTGCTGACCCGAATGTGGAGTGGCGAAAAGTTCAGCTATGAAGGGCAGCACTACAGCATAACCAACGCCCACTTCCTGCCTAGGCCCAGACAGCAACCGCGCATACCCATCTGGGTCGCGGGTGTGTGGCCGAACAAGAAACCATTCCGCAGGGCGGCTCAGTGGGACGGCGTATGCCCTATGGGCCGGGACGGTGTAATGACCCCCGACGATTTCAGGGATATGCTTGCCTACATCGAAGAGTATCGCACCAGCGATGCGCCCTTCGATGTGGTTCGCGGCGCAAGGACGCCCGGCAAGGATGCAGGAGAGGACGCGGCCATAGTAGCGCCCTACGCAGAAGCGGGTGTAACATGGTGGTCCGAAGGATTTGACTGGAACGATACGCTCGAAGCGGTGCGAGCGCGTATCCATACAGGCCCACCCCAGCTTTAAGCGAAAGGAGTTTTACTTCCATGTTTGCTGACCGAGCAGATACTCTCAACCCCGTGGAACAACTGCCTACAACGGTTGACAAGCTAGTGTTGATAGCGAAATACCCTGACATCCCACCCGCTCTTCTTTTCGACTACTGGGTAAAGCCAGAACTCCTTACCCAATGGTGGCCGCAGGAGGTTGAGACCGATCCGCGCATGGGAGGGGCGTATCACCTGGCGTGGCCTAAGATGGATTGGAGCCTGCGCGGGCATTACAACTCGTTCGAGCCGGGTCGGCAGCTAGGTTTTACGTGGCAGTGGGACCACGAGCCGCACACCCCAACCAGGGATGTGCTGGTATATTTCGAGCCTGCGGGCGACGGCGCCAGGCTGGTGGTTACACATAGCACCTACAACGACTCCGAGCAAGACCAGCAGGAGCGACAGGGCCACCTGGAAGGCTGGGCCCATTTCCTGGGTAGGCTACAGGAAGTGATAGATGATTCGCCGCACAAGGCTAATCAGGAAGGAAAGTAAGCGGATGGATGAGACAACTCAGGCTACTAACGGCTACTTGGACGTAGAAGGCGGACGGCTTTATTATGAGGTGGCCGGGAAGGGCCACCCGCTCGTCCTTATCCATGCCGGGATAGCAGATAGCAGCATGTGGGACGACCAGTTTGACCTGTTCGCCCGGCAATATCGCGTGATCCGTTACGACACGCGAGGCTTCGGCAAGACCGAGACGGAGGATGTCGCCTTCTCTAATCGGCAGGACCTATACGACCTCCTAAAGCGCCTGGGCGCGGACAAGACCTACGTCATTGGCGTGTCAAGGGGCGGGCAGATCGCCATTGACTTTACTCTGGAGCTACCGGAGATGGTAGACGCTCTTATTCCTGTGGACGCGGGCGTAAGCGGCTTCGATTTTGAGGCCCACCCGCCGACTGATGAGGAGATGCGGCTTATCCAGGCCATGATGGAGGCCGAGGAGAAGCGCGACTTCGAGCGAATGGCCGACCTGGACGTGCAGCTATGGGTTGACGGCCCCGGACATGCGGCAGGCCGGGCGGACCAAAGGGTGCGAGAGCGCGTCCGCCAGATGTGCCTCAACAACTACACTAACCATGCAGTAGAGGGCCAGCCCCGCCAGCTTGAACCGCCCGCGGCGGGCCGCCTATCCGAGATACACGCGCCTACCCTGGTCATAGTTGGCGACCTCGACACATCAGACACCCAGATCATGGCCGACCAACTGGCGCAAGACATCCCAGGCGCGAAGAAGGCGGTTATTCACGGCACGGCACACCTGCCGAGCATGGAGAAGCCGGAGGAGTTTAATAAGATAGTACTAGATTTCTTGCAAGCCCTCCCATAAATAGAGGGCGACGAAAGACGAACTCAATGTCTCTTGTCATTCTTCACTCCGCCCAGAATGGCAGAGGGTAGCGGGTTGCTGTTCATCCTAACTGGCCTCTATCCCCAACTCTGTC
>JBBSGN010000304.1:0-4600 GCA_038254085.1 Chloroflexia bacterium
GAGCCGTGCATGCTGATAATAAGAGGCAGGCGGCGCAGGCGGGCGATAATGGCCGCCACAGGTCCGTTCGGTATAACCCAGTGGGCGTGCATCACATCGAACTTGATCTTGCCGGTGAGCCGCCACAGAGCGAACAGGCTGCTGATGAACACCACCGGCGTGAGCGGGTAAATCGCGCCCTTCACTCGCACGTCGGCTTCCAGCGACTCGGCGTAGCCCCAGATATTGAGGTGCCGGAATGGGCTGTACTTGAAGAAGTGCAGATGCACGCCCTTCTCTTTGGGGGCGCGGCGCAACTCAGGGTGATAAGGGGCCAGCAGGTGGACTTCATTGCCGAGGGCGGCCACACTTGCGGCAATCGATTCGACAAAAGGGGCTGTAACGTCGCCCTCATATTTTGGGTAGGACGACGTGACCATGCAAACCTTCATGCCGCTATTGTACACCATTGAGGGACGACCGACGACCAAGCTGCTGACATCGGTCGTCGGTCATCACTTCAGCGCTTGGATGTATTCCACCAACTGGGTGAGTTGAGCGTCAGAGATGAGGTTGGGGCCGAACGCGGGCATGCGCTCTTTGCCCTGGCGGACGTAGGTGCGGATTTGGTCGCCGGTGAGGGGGATGGCGCGTAGTGACGGCCCCGAACCCCGGCCCCCACCTGGGTGGCAGACGTTACAGTAGCGGGCGAACACGGCCTGGCCTGGCGGAGCGGTGCCTCCCGGCGTGGGTTCGGCTCCGGCGTTGCTATCACATGCCGCGAGGCCCACCCCACCCAGAACGGACGAGACGAACAATATCGCACCAACGAGGAGCGTTTTATCCTGAGACAGCCTCGGCAATCGAGTGGTTAGCTTATTAGACAATGTTATTGTTTCACTTCTTCATGTTATCTCACATTAGGGTAAGAGAATAGTTGTAATAAACCAGCATGGCAAGGCACGGTTTCCGTGGGGGAGCCTGTGTAACTATCTACGTACATATATTCGGACATATATTCGGACGCAACAGACGCTATTTTACACGGGACCTGGCACAGGGTCAAGCGGAGGAAAAGTCTTCGGGAATGCAGTTTCGAGGCGCTAACTTTCCTTCGGGCATAGCGTTATTACATGCAGGACGGTTTGACGAGTGCGCCCCTCGTCTTTCTGCCCAAGCCCAGCGCATCAAGCGCGGGCATCCTCGTTTGAGGATGCCGGACAGCGTAAGCTGGCCTCAAGGCCGTGTGGCAAAGTTCCTTCGGCCTTGAGGCGGGCAATCAGCTCACAGGATGCAGGATGGACCGCTATGGAAGACCTTTATCCGATCAACCTAAACACCACTTTTGTCGCAAGAACCACCAACCGTAGGTTGGACGGCCTGGTTCTCAGCTTGATGCTATTGGTTCTGATCCTAGATGGTTTCCTGGTAGCCCTGCCAGGTTAACCGGCTTATCCTGCACGCTGTACCCCCAGATTGAGCATCGCAGGTCCAATCTTTTCCTCTTGCATATACGCACCTTCCGGCACGCTGCCCTCTACAAGCTCGTTCGACAAAGTCTCGGCTCGTATATAGTCGCCGAACTCTTCGAGCGCGGCCCGCACCAAGTTAGCATCCTCGTCCTTAGGACCGTCGAGGGAGTAATAGGTGACGATGCGGTCGCTCACGTCGAAGCCTGCTGACTTTCGCATATCGTTGATGACGCGCACCAGATCGCGCGCCAGCCCCTCGCGCACGAGCGCCTCGTCCAATTCGCTGTCGAGAGCCACTACCAGGCCACCCTCCTGGGCAACCGCGAAGCCTTCCCTCTCCCGCGTCTCGACAAGTAGCTCCCCGGGCAATAGCTCGATAGGCTCTTCTTCGCCTTCGAGCGACACCATCACGGGCTGCTCGGCTTCGACCTGGGCGGCGATACCCGCAGGCTCGGCCAGCACCAGGGCGGCACGGATGTCGGACAGGCGCTTGCCGTACTTGGGGCCAAGCAGAGGCAGATTTGGCTTGATTACGTAGGTGATGAGGTCGCCCACCTTCGGTGTGATAACCATCTTCTTTACGTTTAGCTCCTCCAGTATCTGCGACTCCATGCGCCGCAACCCCTCCTCGTCCTGCCTGGATGGAGCGCGCACGACCATCTCGCGCAGCGGTTGGCGCACTTTCAGGCCCGCCTTGTTGCGCGCCGCCCGCCCCAGGCTGATCACGTTTTGGGCCAGCGCGGTGTCGGCCAACAGGCGGCGGTCAATGAGCGACTCGTCGGCCTTCGGATAGGGGCAGTGATGCACGCTCTCTGGATTTTGGATTTCTTCGCTTCCTGTCTGCGTGGGGAAACGGACCAGGTTTTGGTACATTTCCTCGGCGAGGAAAGGCATGACAGGAGCGATAAGCTTGGCCAGGGTAACAAGCACTTCGTACAGGGTCGAGTAGGCGGCTTGCTTGTCAGAGTCCGACTCGCTCTTCCAGAAGCGGCGGCGCGAGCGGCGCACGTACCAGTTGGAGAGGTCGTCCACGAAGGCGTCTACCTGGCGCGTGACGGTCGCAACGTCGTAGCTGTCTAGTTCGGCCTGCGTGTTGGCGATCAGCTCGTGCAGGCGGGCCAGTATCCAGCGGTCAAGCTCGGCCCGTTCGGCAACGGGCACGGTGGCCTCGTTCGGGTCGTAGCCGTCCAGGTTGGCGTACATCACGAAGAAGCTGTAGGTGTTCCAGAGCGTGAGGAGGTTGCGCTTTACTTCGTCGGCCAGAGCGTAGCCGAAGTTCATGTTCTGGGTGATGTTGGCCCCGGCGTACATCCAGCGCATCACGTCCGCGCCCATCTTCTCTACCGCGTCGTCGAACCAGATAGCGTTGCCCCACGACTTGTGCATAGGTCGCCCGTACTGGTCGTGCACCTTTTCGTAGGTTAGCACCTCGTCGTAAGCCGCCCTGTCCACCAGCGTTACCGACATGAAAAGCACCGAGTAGAACCAGAGGCGTATCTGCTCGCGCATCTCGCTGACCCAATCAGCGGGGAACCATTTTTCCCAGTATTCGCGGTTTTCTAGATAGCCGAGCGTCGAGAAGGGCACGATGCCCGCGTCGAGCCAGGCGTCGCCTACCTCCGGTATGCGCGACACCACTTCGCCACAGTCAGGGCACTTGATTTTCACCTCGTCTATCCAGGGACGGTGCAACTCAGGCAGGTTATCCACCACTTGGGGGTTGACCGCCAGTTCGCGCAGGTTCTCGCGCGAGCTTGCTACCGTCACTTTGCCACACCGGTCGCACACGTAGAAGGGCAAGGCCAGGCCCCAGTATCGCTTGCGCGAGATGTTCCAGTCGCCCATGTTCTCAAGCCAGTTCTCCATCCGCTTGCCCGCGTACTCGGGTATCCACTTCACTTGGCGGGCCGCGCGAATCATGCGCGGGCGTATCTCGTCGGCGCTGATGTACCACTCGGTCGCCACGCGGAACACCAGGTCGGTGCCGCACCGCCAGCAGACCGGGTAGCGGTGGGTGTAATCTTCCAGCTTGTAAAGCAGCCCCTTCTCTTTCAGCGCATCGAACACCATCGGAGCCACTTCGGTGACGTGGTGGCCGGTGAACTGGCCGTACCTGGGCACGTAATTGCCCTCCTCGTCTATCGGCACAAGCACAGCCAGATCGTACACTTTGCTCAACTCAAAGTCCTCGGCGCCACAGCCAGGGGAGATATGCACGATGCCCGTGCCCTCTTCCTCGCCGACCGCCTCCCAGGGGATGACACGATGCTCCACCCCCGCCTCTGCTTGCAGGTCATCGAACGGGCCGCTGTAAGTCAGCCCGATCAGGTCGCGGCCTTTCACGGTGCCGAGCTCTTCGTACTCCCCGACCAGGCGGTTCAGCGTGCCCTGTGACAGATAAAACACCTCGTCACCCTGGCGCACGCGAGCGTAATCGAGGTCAGGGTGGACGGCGGCGGCTACGTTGGCGGTGAGGGTCCAGGGCGTGGTGGTCCACACCAGCAGGCTCTCGCCCTCGTGTCCGGGCGTGGTGAGCGGGAACTTCAGGAAGACCGAGCGGTGGGTCACTTCCCGGTAGCTGTCGGTGCCCAGCATCTCGTGCTGGGATAGAGACGTGCCACAGCGCCAGCACCAGGGCATCGAGCGCTGGCCGCGATACAGCCAGCCGTTCTCGTGGCACTTGCTGAGGAAATACCAGATGTACTCGTTGTTGGTGTCAGACATCGTATAGTAGGAGTTGTCCCAGTCCATCCACTGGCCCAGCCTCTCGGACTGGCGGGTGATCTCGGCAGCGTACTTTAGCACACGCTCGCGGCAGGCGCGCGCGAAGCGGTCCATGCCATACGCCTCGATCTCGCGCTTAGAGTCGAACCCCAGGTCCTTCTCGACCTCCACCTCGACCCACAGCCCCTGGCAGTCGAAGCCGTTCTGATAGCGCTGGTCATAGCCCAGCATGGCGTGATATCGCTGGTATATGTCCTTATACGTGCGCCCCCAGGCGTGATGCACTCCCATCGGGTTGTTGGCCGTGATCGGCCCATCTATGAACGACCAGGGCTTGTTCCCTTTGTTCTTCTCCTGAAGCTTCCTGAACGCATCGGTCTCACGCCAAAACTCCAGGATCGCGTGCTCCATCTTAGGAAAATCCA
>JBBSGN010000305.1:0-4590 GCA_038254085.1 Chloroflexia bacterium
GATCATTGATACTTGATGACAGCAATTCATAATTGTGTTTCTTATGTTTGGGGCTTCACGCATCATTCGGTCGTCCGTCGTCTTTCGTCCTTCGTCAGCGATTCAACAACGACCCCACGTACTGCAACAGCGAGTTGGCGCACACCACGCAGTAGCCATGATCTGTAATTAGACGGTCTACTACATCGTTGATGCGGCGCAACTGCTCAGGGTCGGGGGTCTTGGTGGAGGTGGTAATTTTCACTACGTCGCGCAGGTCGGCGAACAGCTTCTTCTCGATGGCCTCCTTTAGCCGCTCGTGCGAGGTGTAGCCGAACTGCTGGCCGCGCCGTGCCAGGCTCGATATACGGATCAGTATCTCCTCGCGGAACGCCTTGCGAGAGGTGTCCGAGACGCCTATCTGCTCCTCGATGGCCCTCATCAGGCCCTCGTCCGGCTCAAGGTCCTCGTCGGTCATCTGGTCGCGCAGCTTCTGCTTGTTGCAGTAAGCCTCTACGTTGTCGAGGTAGTTGTTGAGGAGCGTGCGGGCCGATTCCTCGAAGGAGTAGACGAAAGCTTTTTGCACCTCGCGCTTGGCTACCTCGTCGTACTCCTTGCGGGCCTCGCCAATCAGGTTCATGTATCGCTCGCGCTGCTCCTTAGAGACAGAGGTATGCTGCTCAAGACCATCGCGGAGTGCGCGCAGAGCGTCTATAGGGTTGATGCAGGTAGTGCCCTCTTTCACCAGCGCACCCGACAGGCGATTGATGATATAGCGGGGCGAGATGCCGTCCATCCCCTCGCGGTCCGACTCCTCCATTAGCTCCTTGAGGTCTTTCTGCTTGAACTCCTCGGTGTCCTCGCCGTTGTACAGCTTCAGCTTCTTAGTCAGGCTCACGCCCGCCTTCTTGCTCGGCTCCAGTCTTGTCAGCACGGCGAATATAGAGGCTATGTCGAGGGTGTGCGGGGCGATATGCACAGTCTGAAGGGCGCTCTGTTTGAGTAGCTTTTCGTAGATACGCACTTCATCGCTGACACGCAAGTTATAGGGCACCCGCACCAAAATGATGCGGTCCTGGAGCGCCTCGCTCTTCTTGTTGCCCGCGAAGGCGGTGTACTCGGTCTCGTTGGTGTGCGAGGCCACTACCTCGTCGGCGTAGATCATCGAGAAGCGACCCGTCTTGATGTTTTGTTCCTGCGATAGTGTGAGCAGTACGTAGAGGAAACGCTCCTCCACTTTTAAAATCTCAACGAATTCGCACATGCCTCGGTTTGCTACATTCAATTCACCATCGAAGCGATAGGCGCGTGGGTCGCTTTCCGAGCCATATTCGCCAATAGTAGAGAGGTCTATCGAGCCGGTAAGCTCGCTAATGTCCTGACTCTTCGGGTCGCTAGGAGAAAACGTGCCAATACCCACCCGCTTCTTCTCAGAGAAGGCGATGCGGCGCACAGGCACGCGCTCTATATGGCGGTCGTAAGTGTGCTCTAGCTCGAAGCGGCAGTGGGGGCAGAGGTCGCCTTCGATGTAGATGCCGTACTCACGCTGAAAATCGTCGCGCAGTTCGTGGGGGATCAGGTGCAGAGGCTCCTCGTGCATGGGGCAGCCCGCGATTGCATACACGGCCCCCTGCTCGATGCGCGTGTAGGCTTCGAGGCCGCGCTTGAGCATCGCTACTATCGTGCTCTTGCCGCCGCCCACTGGCCCCATAAGGAGCAAGATGCGCTTACGCACCTCTAATCGCTGGGCGGCCGAGTTGAAGTACTCGACCACCTGTTGCAGCGCCTTGTCCAGCCCAAATATCTCGTCCGCGAAGAAGTTGAAGTGGGGCGCGCCACCCTTGCCAGGCTCTACACCCGCAGCCATGATCATGTCGAAGATGCGAGCGTGGGCCAACTGGGCCACTTTGGGGTTGGCTTTGACAATATCGAAGTAACCGGCGAAGGTGCCTTCCCACGAGAGGGCTTGCTCCTGCTCTCGAAACTCGGTCAGCTTCTTGATGAGGTCCATACCATTTTCCTTTCCGTTGTTACTAATCTATGCTCTCTGCCACAGTAGCCGGGTCGGTGTGTCCAATTATTCTGGATAAAAGGGCGAAGAGCGCAGACCAGATGGGCTTGTTTATGACGACGTATTGGATTGTAGATGTTGAGGATAGCCGTCAAACAGCGACGGAGGGGGGCCAATGACCTCGGAGTTGTGTGGAAGGTAACGTGTTGTAATATGTGATGTGGGTGTGGGTTGTCGGCTTATTAGGTTGTCACGGTTGTCGGGGCCTGGTGCGGCCCTGTGAGGCAGGGAAGGTGTCGAGACGCTTCCCTGTGTAAAAAGCAAACTGTCCCCAGGGCCGTGCAGCACGCTCTGGGGACAGGGTTGCGCCGTTGCGATGTCCCGCGTCAGGTTGCGAGAACCGGCCCTGATATAAACATATCTAAGTTAGGTATAGCACAACACCTGCCCATTTGACTAGGTTTTCCACAGGTATTTGCGGGCTAGTGGCCTATCCCCAAAAGGGCTAGGGAAAAGCCTCTGCTATCCTATTAACGTTGAAACACCCTCTAAGGTTCTATATAACACGTTCCGTGCCAGATGGCTAGGAACCTCCGTCAAGCTCGGGTGCCGGTGAAGGTTTTTCTCAAGGCTATGCGTGGTTGTAATAATTCACACTCACAGAAAAACTCACCGCAGAGACGTAGAGGGCACAGAGTAACGCCGAGCAAATAATAGAATCTCTGCGTGGTTCTCTGCGTACTCTGCGTCTCTGCGGTGAGTTTATCGCTCTCCTTACTCTACCTCTGAACACTTGCTGCGCGCTACACTGTTGTATCACCTGCCGCTTCGTGTTAGAATTGGCGAGAATTGCGGGGCGCGGTTGCTATTCATACCCGAAAGGAGCGGTACTGATATGGTCAAGCGACAGGCGTTGCTGAAGGGGTTGCTGAAGGGATTGCTAGGCATGGCTGTGGCGCTGACTTTGCTGGCGGGCGGCGTTAGGCCGGGCATGGCGCAGGCGGCGAGCCGTTATTTCCCGCAGACTAACCACACAGTAAAAGACCCATTCCTCACTTATTGGAACAACAACGGCGGGCTGGCCCAGCAAGGCTACCCGATCACCGACGAGCAGCCGGAGGTAAATGCCGCCGACGGCAAGACCTACACCACGCAGTACTTCGAGCGGAGCCGCTTCGAGCTTCACCCTGAGATGGCCGACCCTAACTTCCGGGTGCTGCTCGGCTTGCTGGGGCGCGAGGCATTTCTCGCCAAGCACCCGAACGGCAAGGTTGACGCCAGCCCGGTGATAGTGCCGGGCGGGCCAAGCCGCTTCTTCGCTGAGACGGGGCATACGGTGTCGGGTCTGTTCCTCACATACTGGAACAACAACGGCGGGCTGCGTCAACAGGGCTTCCCAATCACCGAGTCGTATATTGAGACCAACGACATAGACGGCAAGCAGTACATCACCCAGTACTTCGAGCGCGCTCGCTTCGAGTACCACCCTGAGCAGACCGACCCACGCTACCAGGTGCTGTTAGGTCTGGTCGGCACCGAGATATATGCGCGTAAGCAGAGCGGCGGCCTTCCCAGGCCAACCCCCGCACCGGCAGCCTGCACGAACGGCGTACACCAGGTGTTCCAGTTTGCGGTGTCGCACAACACCGGCCTGGCGGCCAAGCTGGGGTGCGCCACCGACAGGGGAGCCGACTTTTTCGACGGGGTGCATGGCGGGCGACAGTCATTTAAGTACGCGACGCTGATAGCCATTGACCCGTCGCCAGCCAAAGCTTACGGGTACGGCCTCTACCCCGACGGCACTTATCTGCGCGTAGATTATACCGGGCAGGACGCCGGCGGGAAGCCACCTGAGCCTGGCGACCACTTCCTGGGCGTTTGGGAAGACCTCAACCGCCAAAGGCAGGTGGGGGCGGCCACCAAGGCCGAGGATTGGGGTGACGGCGCGGTGCAGCATTACCAGAACGGCACGCTCTATTACGTTGGCGCTGCCACACAGCTGGCGTACGCCGTCTTCCCAGCCGACGCCTCTTCGGGCGCATGGGCGGTGTACGCTAGCAGGTGAGACGGACGGCGGGGTACAACATGTAAGGCAGGCCCTATGCCTTACATGTTGTACCCTATCGTTACCTATGCGTGAGTGGCGTCCGGGTCTGAGTACGTCACGTTCGTTAGCCTGCTGATAACCGTGACGGGAATAGGCTTGCTCACGAGATAAGAGGAGACACTGACGACTGACAGGATGTCCGCTCAACAGTTGCCCAATCGAGTCTTGCCCAGCAGGGTTAATATGATAGCTCTATTTCAATATTCGTTTGTCCGCTACCGAGCGGCTTAACGTTAACTCGTACTAAATAAATGGTGGGCGGTGCTTATCCGCTCCTGTGGGCTTACGTCTGGGTGTGTTGCCATACTTGCTACCTTGCGGGTGCAACTCTCCTATGCCCACATATACATAGGCCAAATCTCCCTCCCCACCTACTCCTTCGGGAAGGCGCTCCATCACCTTGGACTGCTTGAGCAAGGTGATGTCTGCGGTGGGACCCCTCACGCTGTCCGACACATCACAAATGTACCCGCTGTGCAGGTCCACTCCTACC
>JBBSGN010000306.1:0-4588 GCA_038254085.1 Chloroflexia bacterium
AGCGGTTGCCGTGCCGGTGGTGGTGGCAGTCGGTGTATCTATGCTGGTAGGTGACGGAGGGAGGGCCTTCGCAGTGTCTGTGGGGATGGCAGTGACGGTTAGGGTAGACGTTGGTGTATCTGTAGGGTTGGCGGTCACGGTGGGGGTGCCTGTGGGGGTGATGGTGGAGGTAGAAGTACCCGTAGCTGTGGGCGTGGCCGTGCCATTGCCGTTACAGTCGAACACGAGGTCGTCGAAGTATATGGTAGCAGGGTTGCCGTCGCTGGTGTAGAAGACGGCCTTATAGCGGGCGGATAGGGCGCTGGCAGGGGCGGCCATGTCCTGGGTGATATATTGCCAGTTAGGGCCGTTGTTGCCCAGGAACATGTCGGCGTTGGTGCCGGAGCAGGCGCCAGGGGTAGGGCAAGGGTACCGGGTTATTCTGATGCGGGCGGAGGCGATGTTGGAGGCCGAGCGAAGCACGGCGGCCCCCACATGGTAGGTAGCCCCGCCAACGATATTGGTGAGGTTTTGTTGGATGCCTTGCGAGCCGCCGTTGCCAGAGGTGAAGACCGAGGTGACGGCTATGGCGTAGTTGCCGCCGTTGACAGGGGTGGAGACGACGGTGGCGGTGATACCGGGTGTGGTGGTGGCCCAGGGGGATTGCTGGCCGCTCTCGAAGTCGCCGTTGACGAGGAAGTTGCACTGGGGCGTGGGTATAGGGGTAGAGGTGGCTACGACGATGGTGCCGGTGGGCGTCACTGTGGCGGTGGGGGTTGCGCAGGGTAGGTAGCCAACGCTCCAGTCATAGTCGAAGACAGTTTTGTAGTAGGTGTAGCCGGGGTTGGATTGGATTTGGAGACCATACTCGCGGTTGCATTTGGAGGCGTTGGCGGACCCGTTGATGATGGTAATGCTGGAATAGCCGAGGCCGCCGGCCAAGACCAGGACCAGCTTGTTATGGATATTGCCGGTGGTGGGCTTTGGTGGGCCGCCCGCCGGATAGCGGGCAGCGGGCGCGGCGACGCGGGCCTGTAGGTTGGGCAGGCCCAGGCCGTTGACATAGGCGACGGTGGCAGGGTTATGGGTGGCGCTGCTGCAATCGCCGCCCTCGAAGAACCTGTCTAACAGGATGCGAACATCGGCGCCACGCCGTGCCGCCCGAATGTATGCTTCCAGGCGAGGATTGGAGCCGTCGGTGATACTGGTCTCCCAATATTTGCGCTCGTATTGCTGCTCGACCATCACAGTGTCGCCCGCACCAGCGCGGTTGACCAGACCGATCAGACCGTCAACATCGCGCAGTTCGTTGTCGGGCGACTGTATTATCTCGATGGACTCGGTCTCGGTGACAACCAATGGGGTCGCCACTACAGGAGTATAGCCGACCATGTTGGGCAGAGGCGTGGGCGAATACCCCGGCGGCGGGGTGCCCAGGCCGGGGTATCTGACCAGATCGGGGTATTTGCCCGGCACAAAGTCGAGGCTGATCATTCGCAGCGTATGGGCCACTACATCGGGCGCGTTGGTGATAATCATGGCCCCACGAGCGCCTGCGGTGCCATCCGTCTTGGTGTCGCTGGGCAGTTCGCTGAAAGAGAAGTTGTCGGAGCCTGTAAGGACCCATTGCCCATCTACTACCATGATTTTGGCGTGGGTGTTGTTGTAGCGGTAGGTATCGTCGCTGGTCGCGGGCGTCCCACTGAAGAAGTAGACCGGGATGCCCGCCGCCTCCCACTGCTGAGCGGTCCACAGCGTTTCATCATCGGGTAGTTGCGAGCAGCACGAGTTGCCGTCTATCACCACGCTCACCTGCACGCCCCTGTTGTGGGCGTCAATAATATCCTGGGCCAGCACGGTGTGATGCCATTCATAGGTCTCGATGGTGATCGCCTGGGTGGCCGACACGATAAGGTCGTGGACCGGCTGGAAGCCGTTGTCGGGGTCGGCCAGGAACTTTGTGGTGACCGAGGTGTCGGTGAACTTCTTGGTGAAGAAGAAGTCCTCGTAGCTGGGGTCGGTAAGGGCCCAGCCGGGGTGGAGGATCTTCTTGCCGTTTATGTCGTCGTTCTCGCGGTCGCCGAGCACGGGCGTAGCAGTGCCTGCGGGGTCGTCGTCCTGCGCCCAATCGTCCTTGGTGTTCGTATCGGCGATCGGCCTGCCCGTCAACTCGTCCAGTTTACGGTAGAATATCTGCCCCCGTTGAGTGAAGGCAGGCTGACCGGCGGGCAGGTAGTATTGCGCAGCCGGGCCGGTCCATCCAGGCGTGCTGGTGTTGCCGTTGCCGTACACCAGCGTGTCCTGATTGACATTCAGCGCGTCGAGCAGTTGTACCGCCCCACCGGTGTCGGCGAATGTATAGCCGGCGGTGGATGCGGCCTGGGGCACGCCGGGGTCGGTGTCGGCTCCATATTCATAGTCGGGATTGAAGCCGTAATAAGTGCGGAACTTGGTCGCCTGGTTAGCAATCCAAATCTGCCCCCGCTGCTCGCTCATGCCCGCTGCTATGGTGGCGGTAATAGGCAGGGTAATAGCGCCGCCCGCCTCATTCTGGACTTGCCAGCCGCCCACGTTGGCTGCCGTCGCGCCGATGTTGATACGTAGGACACAAAACAACGGTGGGATCGGTCTCTTTCGTCTGCTCTGCATTCACATCCTCTGTATCTGCGTAGCGGTCCGTTATACCCAGCACGGCCCTTGTTATTAGCCCTGAAACGTCAACGCCTTCCTTCTTCACTTCAACGCGGATATTGAGAGCTTGAAGAATCTCGCGCTTATCGTCGAACATCAGGAACGGAATACCGCGCCTCACCTGCGCACACAGTGCCTTTATCTCGCTGAGTGCGCCTAGCGCCTCTTCGCGCTGACTAGCGCGCGCTATAATCTCGGCCTTCGTTGTCGCTATTGCCGCCTGTTTCTTCTTGGTGGCGCTCATGCGCTCGCCTAAAGTTTCCTGGTCTATCATGTCGGCTATGTGCAAGTCAAGCAGTTTATCGGCCTCGCGCTTGAGGGCCGCTTCCATGCCGATTAGTAAACCTAGCTCTCGGTCACTCTTGATCCGCTCTTCCTGGGCCAGGTCCCCGCGAGTGGCAAGGATGTCCTCTATGAGTGCCTCGTCACTAACCTGCTTGACGATATAGGTCCATACCAGATCATCAAGAACCGAAGTCTTGAAGTAGGTGCCGGGGCAGCGGTCTTCCGGCGGTAGGTGCGCTTGGTGGCGCGAGCGGGCCGTGCATCTGTAGTTGGTGCGCGTGGCGCTGTACCTTGCTTGCCCTTCCATTTTGTAACCTCAATAGCCGCAAACTACGAACCCTCTTAGCAGGTACTCGTGCTTGACGTTGCGCACCGATAGCTCACGGTTGCGCTGTAGTTGTTGCATGGCGGTGTCATACATTTCCACCGACACTATAGCAGGTACGGGCACGCCGATCCACTCGTTGCGGGGTCTGTCTTCTTTGCTCCACTTCTTTTGCGCGTTGGCCGCGTTGGTAGCCTTCTTCGGCTGCACGCCGCGCCGCTTGTTATAGTGCCAGGTGCCTGCATTCACCTGGTTAGATAGAACGCGTTGGACTGACGACCGCCGCCAATGGCCGTTGCCGGTCTGAGTTGGCACCGAGGCAGTATACAGACGCCGGGCCGCCTCGCCCAGCGTGCAGTGCTCGTTTACTATCCACTCATACATGCTACGCACCCATACGGCCTGCGCCTCGTTGATTTCCAACCGCCCCTCGCCCACGATATAGGTGTAACCGTAGGGGACGGCATGGGACAGCAGTACCTTGCCCTCACGCGCCCGGCGCTCTTTGCCGCGCCGCGTGCGCTCCATGATCTTGGTGCGCTCGAACTCGGCAAAGAGGCCCTTCATGCCGAACAGCATCCGGCCTTCGGGGGTGTCCTCACGTGGCGAATTGACAAAGATTAGGGCCACACGCTGCCGCTCAAACTCTTCGGACAGCAGCATGAGGTGGCCCAGCGCGCGTGACAGCCGGTCCGGGTCGAATACGATTACCGTATCAAGTTCGCCCTTAGCCGCCAGGTCCCTGATGGAATCAAGGCCAGCACGCGCCAGGCTCGCGCCGCTCGCGTCCTCTCTTACCTCTTTCGTCACCGTCAGGTCGTTGGCCTTAGCGTAGGCTCGGCAACTCTCAATTTGCCCGTCGAGGGATGTGCCCCTCACCTGGTCGCTAGTGCTAACCCTTGCATAAATAGCTGCTGTTTTCATAGTTCCTCCGTTAGAGTGAGCATGTCCCAATATCGTGAGTTGTCACCCTCAAGTAAGTCTATAACCGCTAGGTTCATATCAGGTTGCCAGCCTGATACGTCCTCGCCAGTAGGCCACAGTTTGCCCCTCTCAAGGTCTAATTCGTAGCCTATGGCGGATAGCGCCGCGTGGAAGAACGCTGCCATGCGGCGCTAGTCCGGCCTCAGAGAAGTCCGCCTTTGTAAAACCGAGTCGCAGCGTGTCCTCCAAAGGCCACTGCGCACCGAAGTCGCTCCGGCATTTCTGTTGTCGGTTCAGGTTGGCGGCGATCCTCTTGATTAGCGTCTGGGCATTACACACTGTTTTGATTGCCACAGGCAGCGGGCAATCTATTAACTCGTCTGG
>JBBSGN010000307.1:0-4574 GCA_038254085.1 Chloroflexia bacterium
ACCGCCCACTTTGAAAGTAATAAGTACTCTCATACGCCCTCCTTGATAAAGCTAGCTGTGATGGTGTGACAGGCGGCACTATTATACCACGTGGGAGCCAGAACAGCAGAACACGACATGGAGTACGCGGCCGGTAGATGATATAATCAAACTGGCGCAGCCAACGCAGCCAACGCAGCCAACGCGGCCAACGCGATCTGAATACCGGAATAGGCATCCCAAAGGCGTGCACCACTTGAGAGTAGAGGTAGGACGATAGTGCCGAAAAAACCTAAGCTATCACTTGACGCTGTGAAGCTACACCGGACGCCTTTATACCACGAAGGACAACTGACGGGGTTCACTTCGGAGGCGTCGCCGGAAGTAAGAGGTACTTTGTACCTGCCGGACGGGGGCACAATGAAGTTGTGGCAGCCACTCACACGCGAGGAGCAGGGCGAATTGGAGGCGCTGTTGGAGCGAGTGTCGGCACGGATTCTGTCAGCCATGACCGCCGCTCTCAGCCCGGAAGAAGCACAAGAGCCGAGCCAGGACGTGTGAGGCGCGGAGGCGGTCAATCATGCGCTGGCGCTGCGAGCCAGGAAAGGCTTCCCACGTGGGGATGCCTCCCGTAACCTCTAGCCGGATCGCTCCTTCACGAAGTAGTTGGTCGAGGTCTGGGGTGTTTGGAGTGGGCATGGGTGGTTCCTTTATTACTCTATCTGGTCGGCCAGCACCCGCAATGCCAACGCTTGAACCCTGGTAATGGCCTCCTCGGCGGTCTGACCATACACAAGCACGCCGGGAAGTTCCAACACCTCAGCAAGCCAGCGCCCATCGTCCTCTTGTTCGTACTCGATTGTAAGGGTCATGTACAGTCTCCATGCTCAAGTAGAATTTTCGCGCTGCCAAGCCGCCAAGTGGTATCATTGTACCACTATGTCTTGTCGGGGTAACATTAATGTTGTTGCCTCGGCCTATACTGCACCGCCTCTGCCAAATGTGCCGCCTCTATCCTCTCGCTCCCTGCCAGGTCGGCTATCGTCCTAGCCAGCTTGAGTGTGCGGTGATACGCCCTCGCACTCAGGTGCAATTGCCGCATGGCCGCTTTTATCAGCGATTGCCCGGCGGCGTCTAGCTCGCAGTGCTCCCTTATCTCGGCGGGGCGCATTTCGGCGTTGCACGAGACGCCTTCAGTCTGCTTGAAGCGGTCGCGTTGGCGCTTGCGGGCGGTCTCTACTCTGTTGCGGATTGCCTGAGAGGTCTCGCCCAGGCGGTTGTCGGAGAGCTTTTCGTAGTCCACGCGGGGTACTTCTACGTGGATGTCTATGCGGTCCAGCAGGGGGCCTGAGATGCGCTTCTGGTAGCGCGAGATAGTCGAGTTGGAGCAGGTGCATTCTTTCACCGGATCGCCATAATATCCACAAGGGCAAGGATTCATGGCGGCGATCAGCACGAAGTTGGCCGGGAAGGAGAGGGTTCCCGATGCGCGGGTGATGGTCACTACGCGGTCTTCCAGGGGCTGGCGCAGCGTTTCGAGGGCCTGACTACTGTATTCGGGCAGTTCGTCCAGGAACAGCACGCCCCTGTGCGCCAGCGTGATCTCGCCGGGGCGGGGTATGCGCCCGCCGCCTACCAGCCCCGCGTGCGATACCGTGTGGTGGGGCGCGCGGAAGGGGCGGACTCGGATCAAAGGCTTGCGAGGCGGCAACATGCCCGCTATCGAGTATATCTTGGTCACTTCCAGCATCTCGTCGGTGGACATGGTGGGCAGGATGGTGGGCACGCAACGCGCCAGCAGGGTCTTGCCCGCGCCCGGCGGCCCCGACATCATCAGGTTGTGCCCGCCGCTGGCCGCCACCTCTAATGCCCGCTTGACGTGCTCTTGCCCCTTGATATGGCTCATGTCTACCGGGTGGTGGCCGTTGCTCTCTTGGCCTAATAAATCTTCCTTGTTGGGAGGCTCGGCGACGTAGGGGACGACAGAGCCTGCGGCGATGGGGTGGCCGTTGAGGTGCATGACCAGTTGGCGCAGTGTTGTCACAGGCAACACGTCTATGCCCTCGATAAGAGAGGCTTCGGGCGCGTCCTCGGCGGGCACGTACACTTTGGTGATGCCCTCCTCCTTAGCAAGCGCCACCATCGCCAACATGCCCACCGTATGCCGCACGCCCCCGTCCAGGCTCAGTTCGCCCAGGAATATCGAGTCGGTGAGGTCGGTGTTGATCTGCTCGGTGGCGGCGAGGAGGCCCAGCGCTATCGGCAGGTCGTAGGCCGGGCCTTCTTTGCGAAAGTCGGCGGAGGCCAAGTTGACGGTGATGCGCGAGGGCTGCGGTATTGTGCCGCCGGAATTGCGTATAGCCGAACGCACCCTCTCCTTCGACTCGTTGACGGCAGCGTCGGGCAACCCCACGATGGTCATGCTGGGCATCCCCGACCGGCTCACGTCCACCTCTACCTCGACAAGAGAGCCTTCCAGCCCCACTACAGCGCAACTTGTCACCCTGGCTAACGCCATGATTGTCTCCTTCTTAGCTACCAGCTATCAGCTATCAGAAAAGCTGACAGCTGATAGAACATCTTGGTCTTTTCGAGCGTGAAGCCAGATGGACTGCCTTTGCCCAGAAGCGGTCGGGAATGGGAGTGATTATAGCACTCGCTCGGCTGACGGTCAATCAGGTTAGGGGAGAAAGTCTATTCATATTGGACATTTGGGTAAGGAAGGAGGCGCGATAAATCACGCCCCTACAGTAGATTGCCCCTACAGTAGATTGCAATGTAGGGATAGCGGGCGACCACAAGAGCCGCCCCTACATTGTATTATGATACGGACAAGATGCACTGTTATACAGATGGAGGGGAAAGTTGGATAGACAGCCTATGCAGGGATGGGTGATGGTGATATGCAATCCGGTGTCGGGTTCGGGGCGCGGTAGGGCCTACCTGGATCGAGTGCGCGGTGCGCTGGACGAGGCGGAGGTGAGGTACGCGAGCGAGGTAACGCAGAGGCAGGGAGACGGCACGCGGCTGGCACGCTCGGCTGTAATGTCGGGTTGCAGTGCGGTGGTGGTTATCGGGGGCGACGGCACTTTTTTCGAGGCGGTGAACGGCGTAATGGACCCGTATGAAGTAGGTATGCCCACCGGCGGGGACCGCGACGTGGCGATGGGGTTGGTGCAGGCGGGCCGGGGCAGCGATTTCGGGCGGTCGGCGGGCATACCGTCCGACGTTGAGGCGGCTTGCGCGCGCCTGGTGGCCGGGCGCACCGAGCAGATAGACCTGGGCCACGTGCGTTACCGCACGTTCGGTGGCAAGGAGCGGGCTAGATATTTCGCCAACGCCGCCGGGCTGGGCTTTGACGCCGAGGTTACGGTGCGGGCCAACCGGGGGTCTCGCGTACTTGGCAATACGCTGCCATACCTGAGCAGCCTGCTGGTGACGCTGGGCGCGTACCGCAACAAGCGCATCAGGGTCAGCGCCGACGGCGGCGCCGAGTGGCAGGCGCGGGTGAACAGCATCGTGGTGGCAAACGGCCAGTATTTCGGCGGGGGGATGAAGATTGCGCCCGACGCACAACTGGCGGACGGAGAGTTCGAGGTGGTGGTGCTGGGCGACCTGGGCAAGCTCGATTTGGTGCGTAACGTGCCCAGGGTCTACGTGGGCACCCATGTGACGCACCCCAAGGTGAGCGTACAGCCCGCTCGCCGTGTAGAGGTGCGGTCCCCCGATCGGCTCCTGTTGCAGGCCGACGGGGAGGTGCTTGGGGTGGCCCCCGCCCTGTTTACGATAGTGCCCTCGGCGCTGAGGCTGATTGTGTAGCTTCGCAACTCAGTAACGATTCGTACTTGCAGAAGAACTCACCGCAGAGGCGCAGAGATTTTATTTGTTTTTCTGTGCGGTCCTCTGCGTACTCTGCGCCTCTGCGGTGAGTTCTTCTCTTGCAACTCAAGGGTGTTGACAAGCGTATGTAGTTGTGCTAGCATACGACGCACGGCAGGATTTTTCCCGCTCGTTTACACCAAATCCGGCCTGAGTCTGTCGAAGGTGTGTGGGGCTTAGAGGGCGCACGCTTTGGCAAATCCTATTTTCGCGCAAGCGGGCGCTGCCCGCGAAAGGAGTCCAGCCGATGTCTTACGATCCACAAGCGCCGCCGCCGGGCGGGAATATGCCGCCCGAAGAGGGGTCTGGGCAGCCGACAATGCCCACCGGCGACTACACCCCGCCTCCAACGCCTCCACCGGCAGAAGGATATACGCCCCCACCCGGCGGCGCATACAGCCCACCACCACCGCCACCCGGCGGAGGGTACAGCGTGCCGCCTCCGCCTCCTCCCCGTTCATCCATGATGCCCAATATGGCGGGGGTAAATCAGGCCGAGATGCAGGGCCTCGTGCAGAAGTATATGAATGTGGTGACCAAACCGAACGTCTCGGTGTATGAGGCTGAGATACCGAAGGCTAACACGCGAACCCTATGGACGGGAATAATCGCTGTGGCCGTTATCAGCGCCATCATGGCTTTGCTTAGAGGCTTAATTGGCGGGGCTGTGAGTTCGTCTATGATCCCTGGCCTGGGCAACCAAGCCTCGGGGATAG
>JBBSGN010000308.1:0-4566 GCA_038254085.1 Chloroflexia bacterium
AGAACCCAATTAAGCGGCTATAGAAACGCAGCCCACAAAGACGCACCCACCGCCTACCTGAATAGCTCCTACACTTATGACCCCAACGGCAACCAGCTTACCAGCAGCAACTCCAAAGTATCCCAATCGCGCACATACGATGCGGAGGGGAGGCTCTCTACCGAGATAGTGACTAACCCCCTGGCTCAGGGACGGCCGTATACTGAATGTTGTGTAATTTAGGGAGCCTGGCTATCCTATAGGTAAGCGTTGCAAGCTACCGAAAGGAGGAAAACCAATGGCTCCCAAATCTGAAGATACCCGACCCGTAGCGATGAGTCAAGAAGAGTTCACCGAGATGCTGACTACCCAGATGAAGGAGGCGGTGCGACTCACCCTCGTCACCATTCTGGAGGAGGAAATCACCGCCCTGATAGGTGCTCTGCCCCACGAGCGCAGCATCTACCGGACCGACCGAAGAAACGGCCATTACCGCCGAGACCTGGAAACCACCATGGGGCATATCGATGAGCTGGCGGTGCCTCGGACAAGAGGCGGGGGAGGGTACAGAACCCAGTTGTTCGAGAGGTAAGAGGTACGCCAGGCGTAGACCGGAACTGGACGAAGCCATCGCAGGCATGTTCATCAAGGGGGTAAGTAAGCACCCGTGGCGTGGGAGAGGTGATGGAGACCCTCACCGGCTCGGCACCCTCAGCTTCCACAGTGTCGAGAGTATTTCACACACTGGAGGGTGAATACCAGGCTTGGAAGAGCCGACCTCTCTCGCCCCGATACGAGTACCTGTTCGCCGACGGCACCTACTTCACAGTCATTTATGGAAGTTCTACCGATCGAGGGGAAGGGTGTAAGATGCCCATATTGGTGGTGATAGGCATCAAACCTGATGGTGTGCGAGAGGTGCTCGGCTTTTCGGTAGGAGACCGAGAGAACCAGCGAGCATGGGAAGGGGTCTTTGAAGACCTCAAGGGACGTGGTGTGGAGGAGGTAGGGCTGCTGATCACCGACGGAGGCAAGGCCATGAAGGCCATGCTAAATGCTCTCTCCTCCAAGTTCCCAGGTGTGCAGCGCCAACGCTGTGTCAAGCACACTATCCGAACACAATTGCGCAACGAGTGGCTCAGACCCAGCCGCACCGGGCGGGACGTTGGTGCTGTTAGTGCCGTTGGTGCTGCGTAACGGAAACACATGCCGTATCTCCAAGGTGTCCTCTCCTACCATAACTCTTTCTATCACCAATTGCAAGATCGCCTGCTGCTCTTCAAGAGTGACCTCCCCCAGCCTTGTGCGAACCCGCTCGCAGAACGCTCGCAGATCGGTTAGCACCTGCTGGCTCTGTGCCACCTCCCTGACTTGCCGTGCTTGCTCCTCCTGCTGAGCGCGTAACCCCTGGCGACGAATGTCCAGTTGACCACGCCGCTCGCGAAGTTCTTCCAGATTGATAACCTCTGCCTGATAAGCGTCGATTAGCCGCCCCTCTTCCTTCGTCAACCGCTTGAGTTGCGCCTCCAACTTATGGGCATCGGCTTGCTGCCGTTCGTCGCCCATTTGTGCCGCCTGGGCGAACTCCTGAAATTGTGCCAGTAGTCGGTCCGGATCCTCCAGCAAGGCACGGACATGTCCCCAAACTGCCGTATCCAATTCTTCTACCCGCACTTGCCGCTGCGGGCAAGCCTCATGCCTTGCGCTCAAGATTGGGTCCTTGCCATGACATAGGTAGTAGCTGCGCACCGACTGGCTCGCAGTAGCTTTGTGAGTCCTGCCGAACATAGCTAGCCCACAGGTCTTACAGGTGAGCAGGCACCGCAACAGATAGGAGTACTTGGTGTTGTTGCGGAAGGAGAGGGTGGCGTTGCGCGCCAGTTGAGCCTGCGCTAAGTCATAGGTCTGTTGGTCGACAATCGGGGGGACTGGGATGGGGATCCACTCCTCCCTCGGTCGGGGCTGGCGGCACGAGTTCTCCGCCGTATGTGGCCCGCGTGGTCTGCGAGGCTTCTTGGGTGGAACAAAGCGGTAACGGTTAGCATAAGCAGTTCCTGTGTAGAGGGGATCGCTAAGGATACGATGGATGACGGAAGCTGACCAGATGCTCTTGCCACAGCGAGCTTGCCAGGGTCCAGCATTTAGCCGCTTGAGGATCTGGCGGATCGTCATCTGTTCAGTAACCAGCCACTGGTAGATCATCCGGACGAAGTCCGCCTCGGCTTGGTCCACGACCAGATAACCAGGCACCATATTGCCTGCAACCCCTTCCTGGCGATGGACATATCTGTATCCATAAGGAGGCTTCCCGCCTATCCATCGGCCAGCGCGAGCCTTCTGGAGCTTGCCCCGCCGAAAGCGTTCACTGAGCACTGCTCGTTCGTATTCAGCAACTGCGCCCTGGATTTGGAGCAGCAGTTGGTCGTTAGGATCCTCCGAGATCGGGTGTTGCAGGAAGACCACCTGACACCCTGCCCGGCGTAATTCCTCCAAGAGCAAGACCTGGTATGCGTATTTGCGAGCCAGCCGATCAGGGCTGAACACTGCCACCACCTCGAAATCCCCGGCGATTGCAGCATCGCGTAGAGCGTCAAGCCCAGGCCGGTCGAGACGAGCGCCGCTGTAGCCCTCGTCAGTGTAAACGTGCTCCGAGCCTAGAGTATGTTGATGCTGCAGCACCCACTGGTGAAGGGCGGCAAGTTGGCTATCGATTGTCTGTTCTCGACCCTGCTTCTCGGTCGATACGCGAGCATAAATTGCTGCCTGCATCTGTTTGCTCCTTTCTTTCCCCCTTTTCTTTGGCTTGATCACATACACCATCTGTTTGATGGTAATGGTAAGTGAGTAACATTCGGTAGGCTTGCGCCACGCGGTGTGCGGCATCACGGGTGCGCACTCCAACCAATATCACCTGCCAGCGAACCGGAGTAGCCTCAGCCCCTACCGATCCTGTCTTCCCTGGCGTTGAGGTACTAGCGCCGTCTGCCATCCTTGACCACCTCCTCACAGAACAAGGATGGCACATAGCACGCGATAGCGCTACACTACAGGGTACATTACGAGCACTCGGGGTCTGGCTGGTGGGTTGGACTTGAGCGACGTGGTCTGAATGGTGGCATTGAGGAGACGAAGGGGATCGTGAGGGTGAACCGCACCTTGCCGATTGCGTTCGGATAGTACACAAGATGAGCAACGTACTCTCCTATGTACCAATGAAGCAGCGAGACGTAGTGGGCGAGGAGCTAAAGGCTAAAGGCCATATTCTATCAGGAGAACAAAGAGAAAGCCGAGCAGGTGGCCCTTGCCTTCTGTGAGAAGTACCGGCGGGAGTACCCTTCGGCTGTGGAGTGCCTGTGGCGAGATTATGAGGCTTGCCTGACCTTCTACTCCTTCCCGCCTGAGCATTGGAAGGCTATTCGCACGACCAACGCTATCGAGCGATTGAGCGACTAAACGAGGAGGTGAAACGACGCTCACATAAGATGGGAGCTGCCTTCCGCAATGAGGGTAGCTGACTGCTGATGTTCTACGCGGTCATCAGAGGCGTCAAGTTCCAGAGGCTAACCATGCCTCTACAGCACCAGGCGTAGGATGGTGAAGCTCCCGCCATTTTACACAAGACTTGACACACTGCCAGTTATTGTGGGGGTGAACCAGGTAACCCCATCCCAGCACCCGGAGATTATAGGGACCCATGCCCAAATGACAGTTGTTAGCGATTCTCAGTAAATAAAGATGTGTTTACTTGTTGCATACAACCATTACCTTTTAGAAAGGTAATACTTTTGTAGGTGCTTCTTGAGATGGGGGCTCAATGCATAAAAGTCAGTTATATATTGGCGTTGTCCTGCTAGGAATAATCTTAATTCTATTACTGCTGCTTGCGAGTTTCAGTCTTGGCTCCCACATCAGTAAGTTCTCTTCGGTCTGGGGAGTGGCGTTTAGTCCAAATGGCCATACGGTGGCGGCTGGCTACGGGGGACTAGGAGGTGACGATGTAGTGCGCTTGTGGAACGTAGGCCAGCTCACTAACAGCCCCATCAACCCTACCGTACTAACAGGACACACGCGCCGGGTCAATGGAGTAGCCTTCAGCCCAGATGGTCATACTCTTGCATCAGGCAGTGACGATGAGACCGTGCGGTTATGGAATCTAGATAATCTTGCCTCCCCGCCTGTTGTTCTTGGCGGAGCCTCTGACAATGTACACGCAGTAGCCTTCAATCCAGATGGTCATCTTCTTGCTGCCGGTGGGGGTGACGACGGTATCGTGCGACTATGGGATCTGCGGCGGCCCTCTGTTGCGCCTATACTCTTGAAGGGCGGTGGTAATAGTGGCGCGTCACTGAGCTTTAGCCCCGATGGTTCAATGCTGGCTGCCGCTGAATATCCTACAGTGCGAATCTGGCATCTGCAAGATCTAACCGGAGCGCCGATTGTATTACGCCCTGGCACGGAGCCTGTCAAGGCCGTAGCATTTAGCCCTAACAGCCGAATATTAGCAGAAGGCGGTACTGATACGATTGTTCGACTATGGGATCTCCAAGATCTTGAACCAATCCCGAAAGTTGTGCATCTAAAGGGACA
>JBBSGN010000309.1:0-4544 GCA_038254085.1 Chloroflexia bacterium
CACCGCCGTGCCCCTACATCAAGGGTGTACCCAAAGAGTGAACCCAGCCGCATCTTTTATCCTTATTCTGAGCGTTTACGGAAAGCAGAGCAAACATGGAGTACAAGCCTAAATACGCCATTGTAGCCCTCGACCAGTCCCACCCAGGCCCCTATCCCTTCGAGGGGCCGGATGGGCAGAGCGACGCGCACCTCCCACAAGCCGACCCTCTCATGGGCTTGCTCCTGCATTACCACATACCGGCTCGCCTGGAAGGGGATGTAGAGCCGGGGCAGTTGGCGATAGCGCCGTTGCGCGGACGACCTGCTTACGGGGTGGTGGTCGAGATGGCTGACTACTCGCCCGTGCAGCCCACACAGCCCGTCACGCGGTTGGTGGACCGCCGCCCTGTGCTGCCGCCCGCCATGCTCGAATTGGCCCGGTGGATAGCCTCGCACTATCATTGCACGCTGTGGCAGGCCATGTCGCCGATGCTGCCGCCGGGGGTGGCGCGCAGGGCCATCACTACAGTTGGCCTGTCGCCGGAAGCCGCCGAGGGCGAAAACGATCCATTGATTGCCGCTCTGGGACGCAGGCAAAGGCAGGTGGTATCGCTCCTCAAGGGCGCGCCCAAGCACACGCTCGCCCTGCCCCGCCTCAAACGCAGCTATTCCAGCAAGGCAAGCGGTCTAGGCCCTGTATTGCTCGACCTGGAGCGCAAGGGCCTGGTCACCCGCCGCACCGAGCTGCCCAAGCCCCGCTCGAAACCCCAGGAAGAGCGCATAATCCGTCTCGCAGTGCCCACCGGAGACGCATCTGAAGCGTTGCGGGACGCCTCCCAGCGCGCCCCCCTTCAAGCCGCCGCCCTCGACTGGCTCCTGAAGCGGCGCCACAACGACAGGGTGAGCTACACAACCAGGCTTGTAGTCCAGGACTCGCCGCCAAACGGCAATGGCGACCACCCCGAAGAGTGTTGGCATCTGCTCCGCGACCTCTATCTGCACACCGGGGCCACCTCGGCCACCGTAAGCGCCCTCCAACGTAAGGGCCTGGTCGAGTTAGCCCAGCGCCCAATCTACCGCAAGCCGGTTCCCCATATCGCCTCCTCTCCCAACGACGAGCCGCCCTCCCTCACCTCGGCTCAAGCGGCAGCATGGCGGGAGATAGCCGCGACGCTGAGGGTGACGACCGACGGGGTGACGGTCGTCTCGACCGACGATGAAACGCCAATAGACAATAAACCCAAAATCAAGAACTTCCTCCTACACGGCGTTACGGGCAGCGGCAAGACCGAGATTTATTTGAGGGCTATCGGCATGGCGCTCAGGACGGGCAAGCAGGCCATCGTGCTGGTGCCTGAGATTTCCCTTACGCCCCAGGCCGTACATCGTTTTGCCTCGCGCTTTCCTGGCAGGGTGGCCTTGATACACAGCCAGTTGTCGCCCGGCCAGCAGTTCGACGAGTGGCGGCGTATACGCGAGGGGCACGCCGACATCGTGGTAGGCTCGCGCTCGGCGGTGTTCGCCCCCTTGCCGCGCCTCGGCCTGATTGTGGTGGACGAAGAGCACGAATGGGCCTACAAGCAGCAGGACCACACACCCCGCTACCACGCCCGCGACGTAGCCCTGCGCCGCGCCGAGCTAACCGGCTCCGTAGTGATCCTGGGCAGCGCCACCCCCGACCTTGCAACCTACTATCACGCCCAGCAGGGGGACTACAAGCTGCTCTCCCTGCCCACCCGCGTAGGGAGACGGCGCGCCCGCAACGGTTCGGACCTCATCACCGAACTGCCCATGCCGCCTGTGCAGATTGTAGACCAGCGGGCCGAGCTGCGGGCGGGCAACCATTCGCTCTTCAGCCGTGCCCTCCAAAGCGCCCTCGATTCGACCCTGGCCCGTAACGAGCAGGCCATCCTGTATCTTAATCGGCGCGGGAGCAACAGCTTCATCCTCTGCCGAGAATGCGGGCACGTGCCGATGTGCCGCCGGTGCGACGTGCCCCTGGTCTACCACGCCGACGTGCATGGTATGCTCTGCCACCGCTGCAACGCCCACTCCCTCACGCCCCGCGAGTGCCCTGGATGTGGCAGCAGCCAGATAAAGGGCTTCGGCACCGGCACCCAGAAGGTGGTGGACGAGGTGGCGGCCCTCTTCCCCCGCGCCCGTGTGCTGCGCTGGGACCGCGACACCGCCTCGCGCCAGGGTGGGCACTCCGGCATCATGGAGATGTTCACGCACGGGGACGCCGATGTGCTGGTGGGCACGCAGATGATTGCTAAGGGGCTGGACATTGCCCGCGTGACGCTGGTGGGCGTGATCAGCGCCGACACCGGCCTGTTCATGCCCGACTTTCGCGCCCCCGAACGGAGCCTGCAACTTCTCATGCAGGTGGCCGGGCGGGCGGGCCGCCGCACCGAGACCAGCCACAGCCGCGTGATCGTGCAGACCTTCAACCCCGACCACTATGCGATCCAGGCAGCCGCCGCGCACGACTACAAAGGCTTCTACACGGGCGAAATCCGCTTCCGCGCCGAGCATGGCTACCCTCCCTACGGCCAGCTCGCCCGCCTGGTGCATACCTCAACCAACAGCGAGCGGTGCGAGCAAGAAGCCAACGTGGTGGCACGCCACTTGCGCCATAAAGCCGAGCAGCTAGCCAACCGATCAGGCCAGGAGTGGCCCGATATAGACATCCTCGGCCCCGCCCCTTGCTTCGTCCACAAGGTCCGAGGCCGCTATCGCTGGCAGATACTAATCCGCGCCAACGACGTAAATCCCCTGCTGCAAGGCTTCTATCCCGGCCCCGGCTGGTCTCTGGATGTAGACCCGATGAGTGTGCTATAAATACGTAAAACGTAAGAGAAAGCATTACGTTTTACGCATTACGTTTTACGAAAGGGCACGCACATGGCAATCCTTGACGTCAGATACGATCCCGACCCTATCCTGCGCGAGAAGGCGAAGAGGATAAAGACCTTCGATGCTAACCTGCGTAAGTTGGCGAGCGATATGCTGGAGACGATGCACGCTAATGCCGGCGTGGGGCTGGCCGCGCCACAGGTAGGGCTGTCTATTCGCATACTGGTGGCCGAGTACGTACCTGACCCCAAAGAGCGTGAGCGCGGTTTCAAGGTGGCTTTGTGCAACCCGGAGATAGTCAAGGCGAGCGACAAGACTGAGACCGCCGCCGAGGGCTGCCTCAGCATCCCCGGCTGGATAGGCGACGTGCCCCGCCACTACCAGATCACCGTGAAAGCCCAGACGCCCGAAGGCAAAGAGGTGCGTATCAAAGCCGAGGACTACTACGCCCGCGTCCTCCAGCATGAGATAGACCATCTCAACGGCATCCTCTTCACCGACCGCGTGCTGGACATCAACACCCTCCGCCAGATCAGCCCTCAGATGGACGAGGAAGAGGTGCAACTGCTGGAAGTCTGACGAAGGCCATTTGCCGCGCCAGCAGTACCGCCGCCACAGCCATCAGCGTCACGCTCGGCAGGACCGACAGGGTGGGGTTCGCCAGGTAGAGGGTCAGGGGCATGAGGGCGTAACCTGCCCACAGGATGAGCAGCCACAAGCGCGATGTCCCCTCGCCCCACACACCCGATACGGTATACGCCCCGATTATCCAGGCGGGGAATATAAGAAGGGTGAGGTCGTGCGGGTTGAGGTGAGGCGAGGTCAGCACAGCCACGATGCCCGCAAGCGCCCATAGCAGGTCGCGGCTCGGTTGGTACGCCGGTAGTGGTGTGGCTTGGGCTTGCGGACGTGAGCGCACCCAGGCCCACGCAAGCAACCCTACCGAGGCGAGCGACAAGGCTACATAGAGTGTGGTCACAAGCCCGGGCGAAGACGCCCCGAACAGGTTGGTGGCGAAACCCCGCCAGTTGTGCATAATGGCCGGGCTGATGGTGTCGGGGTCGCTCCACCCGGCCACCCCCAGAAGTAGCTTCGCGTACTGTGCGGGCCACCCAACCCCCAGCACCGGCATCACCGCCACGCTCAATCCGACAAGCAGGCCCGCGAACAGAAACAGCGTCTTCCAGTGCCGTTGCAACAGCAAGAGCAGCAGCACCACAGGTAATATCTGCGGCTTGAGCGCCACCAGCAGCATCGCCGCGCCCGCCCAACCCCACTGCCCCCGCTTGAGGGCCGCATAGGTCCCACACAGGCCGAGCAGCACCAAGGCCGAGTTCTGCCCCAGCATCAAACTGCGTACGAAAGGGAGGTAGGAGATAGCCGGCAGGCTCATCACCCAGCCTGCGGGCCGAGAGACCGGTAGCGCTCCGTCCATCAAGCCCAGCGACAACCCAATCGCCAGCCCCGCCAACAGCGTCCACAACCCGAACGCTATCGGGTAGGGGAAGCCCACAAGCGGCGTAATAAACAGCGCCTCAAAGGGGAGGTGGTTGTACGGAAGTATCTTGTTGCCAATTAGTGTCGAGTAAGGGGCCAACACGCTGTTCTGCGCCGCACGTTGTGTGTCGAGGTCGTACAAGAGCGACCCATCGCCCCCGCGTATAATCTCGGCCCCCGTGAGGGTGGAGACGAAATCGGTGATGCGGA
>JBBSGN010000310.1:0-4533 GCA_038254085.1 Chloroflexia bacterium
ACGTTTTACGTTTAGGAGCACTAATGTCTGAAGAAGTTCGCCTGCGTATCGCCCCGTCGCCTACGGGCGACCCACACGTGGGCACGGCGTACATGTCGCTGTTTGACAGGGCCTTCGCGCACCATCGGGGCGGGAAGTTCATCCTACGTATCGAAGATACCGACCAGACGCGCTACAACGAAACCTCGGTGCAGGAGATTATAGACAGCCTCAACTGGCTCGGCCTCACGCCGGACGAGGGGCCGGGCATCAGTGGGGATTACGGTCCGTACGTGCAGACCGAGCGTCGCCAGCTTTACATTGACCACGCCAACAAGTTGGTCGAGATGGGCCACGCCTATCGCTGCTTCTGCACGAGAGAGCGCCTTGAGCAAATGCGGAAGGAGCAAGCCGCCCGCAAGGAGCCGCCCAAGTACGACCGCACCTGCTACCGCCTCTCCAAAGAGGAGATCGAGCGCAACCTGTCGGAAGGCAAGCCGTATGTGATCCGAATGCTCGTTCCCCACGAGGGCACGACCACCTTCAACGACCTCATACGCGGCGAGATCAGCTTTGAGAACAAACTGCTGGACGACCAGATAATACTAAAGTCGGACGGGTTGCCCACTTACCACCTGGCGGTTGTGGTGGACGACCACTATATGAAGATCAGCCACGTGGTGCGCGCCGAGGAATGGATCAGCAGCACGCCCAAGCACATCCTGCTGTACAACTACTTCGACTGGGCATGGCCTATGTTCGCACACATGCCTCTGCTGCGTAACGCCGACCGCTCGAAAATATCGAAGCGCAAGAACCACACCTCACTCAAGTGGTACAGAGAGCAGGGCTTTTTGCCGGAGGCGATGGTCAACTTCCTCGCGCTGATGGGCTGGTCCATGCCCAAAGGCCCAGACGGTGTGGAAAGCTCGGAGATTTTCTTCTATGAAGACATCGAGCGCGAGTTCACCTTCGACCGGGTGACTACTAGCGGCCCAATTTTCGACCTGGTGAAGCTGACCAGCATCAACGGCAAGCACATCCGGCTGTTGAGCGACGACGAGCTTTTCGCCCGTCTCCAACCCTTCTTGCCGGAGGGGATGGACCGCCAGAAGGCGCGCCTGGTCTTGCCCGTGATAAAAGACCGCCTGACCCGCCTCGGCGAGTTCGCAGAGCTTACCGGCTTCTTGTTCGGTCCCCCGCCCGACTACGCGGCGGACGCGCTCGTGCCCAAGAAGAGCAATTTGCAGGAGACCAGGCAAGCCCTTACGCGCGTGCGCGATCTGCTGGCGTCTCTCCCTGAACCCTGGACGCACGACGCCTGGGAGAGCGGTATGCGGGCCATCGCCCAAGACCTGGACATGAAAGCGGGCGACCTGTTTATGATGTTGCGAGTGTCTGTTACGGGCAGCAACGTCTCACCGCCCCTCTTCGAGAGCATCGAGATTCTTGGTAAAGATGAGACCCTGGACCGTGTTGAGGGGGCGCTACTTAAGTTGAGCGCCGCGACCGCTGACACGACCTGCTAATCCTTGATGCAGAGGCCCATAGACCCCCGCGCGAGGCATATCACCCTCGCCAGCAGAGCGTTGGGCGTACCCAAAAGCTTTTACGTCGCGCTCCCACCCAGCTACAATCGGGCGGCGAACCGCCACAGGCGCTATCCCGTCGTCTACCTGTTTCGCGGTCACGAGCGGGAATGGGTGCATCGGTGGCAGGACCACTCGCGCCGGGGCCGCACGGTGATTGATGTGTACCGCGACTTGCTGCATGACGGCAAGGTTGGCCCCATGATCCTGGTCTTTCCAGGCATCAGTAGCGACGACAATCGCGTGCCCGGTCTGCTCGTCAACTTCCGAGCGCCCGAACTGGCCGAGGGTTCGCCGGGCGTAGGCGCGGGCTGCTTCGAGGACTACTTTCTCCGGGAATTAATACCCTATGTGGACGCGCGGTTCCGCACAATCGCCAGCGGCGGCGGGCGGGCAGTCGAGGGCTTCTCGCTGGGCGGCTTCCAGTCAATCAAGATCGCGGCCCAGCGGCCAGACCTCTTTTGCTCGGCGGGCGCGTTCGATGGCACGTTCCTGTACGCGGGCATGAGGGGCAGATCGGTCCGCACAGCCGACCGCGTGCTGCGTAACCCTATCTTTGCCCCCGCCTTCGGCGCGCCCCGCGACCTCGACTTCGTGGCCGCCAACAATCCCGCCAATCTCCTGTGGCGCGCCGACCGTGCTGCCCTTGCCGGTGTCCAGTGGTTGATACGGAGCGGCCCGCAAGCCGCCGAGCCGTGGCAGTCCAACTACTTCAGGACACAGCACGTTGTTGGGATACTGCGCGAGCGAAAGCTAGAAAATGGCATCCCCTCCGTCTTCCCCAGGGCCAGGCATAGCTGGCGCTGGGCCGACCGCCACGCCGAGGAAACTTTGCCGCTACATTGGCAGGCCTTCCGGACCGACGGGAACGAGCGGTTGTAGGTTGCCTATGTACGGGCTAACCCCCAACAAGGGCGCGGAACTCGGGGTTGTATCGGAGTGCCGCAAGGTCGGTATCCTCGGCTGCTACCTTCAGCAGCCTATTGTCCCGCTTTACGGCAGCCGTTAGAGCTATCAGCGCCTCTTGCAAATCGCCTGTCAAGCATTGAAAGCAGGCGCCATCATACAGGATGTTGGCGTCATCCTGGCTCAACTCTACAACGCGGTTCAACTCGGCCCGCGCCTCGTCGTTGCGGTGCAGGTGCGCGTAGGCCAGGGCGCGGTTGGCTGCGGCCAGATGGAAGTCTGGGTCGAGGCCCAGCGCGCGATTATAGTCCTCGACAGCCTGCTCGTAGCGCCCCAGCTTGTAATGGGCCACGCCGCGATTGTGAACGGCCCTGCTATCATCGGGGACCATTCCTATCGCTCGATCATAGTCGGCTGCGGCTTCTTCATAACGCGCCATTTCAAAATAGAGCAGACCTCGTTGGCACAGAATCTCCTGGTCGTCGGACGTCTCCAGCAACCGCGAATAACAATCCAGCGCCTCCTCATAGCGGCCTAGTTGCTGGTATGCAGGCCCGGTGGCTTGGAGGAGGTTGCGGTCGCCCGGACGCAAGGCGAGCGCACGCTGGAAGTCGGCCAGGGCGTCTTCGTCGTACTGAAGTTGGCGGCATACCAACCCTCGAACGTGGAGCGTATCTGGATCGCCGGGGCGCAACTGTAGGGCACGGTTGTATACAGCCAGCGCATCTTCGTATCGCCCCATGCGAAGGTAGAAGTAGCCTCGATAGCTGAGTGTGTCCGGATGGTCAGGCTGTAGCCGCTCGCGCAGGTGCAGGCTGCGGGCAAAATCCGATAGCGCTTCATCATACCGCCCGATCTCACACAGGGCAAGCCCGCGATTGTGCAGGATGAAAGGGTCGTCCGGGGACAACTCAAGCGCCTGGCCGTAGTCCGCAATCGCCTCCGCATGTCGTCCCGCCTGATGATTGGAATGGGCGCTGCCTCGCAACGCCGCAGCGTCTGCCTCGCTCGTCCTCCCGAACGCGGTCAGTACCATCCAACCTCGCCACAACCCTTCGTTCGCCACCTGCAAAGCCCTCAGAAATCCCGATTGCTTGGGCTTCATCCAACCTCCATCTTCTGCCGCCTTTTGACCGCTAAGACAATTCTAGCATGGAGGCATTGCGTATGCAATTAGTGAGCGTTTAACCTGCAAGGCAAACGCACTTAGACTCGTCCTTTAAGGACATCGGCTAGAGTGTCACTACTTCTTGCTCTCCACTATCTCGACAATGTGCGCTTGTGGGTTGTACATGATCTTACCCTCGACACGACTCCACACCTCACGCATAGCGGCCAGAAGAGCTTCTGCCTCGCCCTTGCTGTCGAACTCAAGGTCAATCATGACGTAGTTCGGGTCGTCCATTGATCGCAAGATTTGATAACGACGCACGCCCGACCGCTCTCGCCCCGCAGGATCGCTGTCGAAGGCGGTCTTCCAACTGTCGTAATTGGGAACTGGGTGTTCTATCCTCAGAATGGGCATATGGACTCCTTTGCTTTCAGGCTGTTTTGCAGCCGGTACCCCGGAGTTGCGCAGCCGGATCGCAGACTACGGAACGTTATGGACTCTGTCTCATGCGGGATCAGGAAGCCAGCAGCATTGCTCTGCTTGTTTGCTCCGCTTATGCTGATCTTGACCTCTGACATTTGGAGTCACATTATACCAGATAGCGTATAGCGGATACTGGTGGACCATAGGACAACTCTCTATGTGGCGGAACCCGGGCTGTCAGGGCAATTGTGCTGAAAACCGCCTTAAAGTATAATTAAAGGTACTATTTCCCTTTAGCCAAGTAGGAGCAACGCCTTGACTTCCGAGCAGACCGAGACTAACCAATCACCCCCAGACTCCGGCCAAGACGCCTCTAACGCGCCGAAACTGCTGCTGGTGGACGGCCACGCGCTTGTGTATAGGGCGTACCACGCCCTCCCGCCCGACCTGCGGACTTCAAGCGGCGAGGCGACCAACGCGGTGCTGGGTTTTACGCAGATGTTGATGGACACCCTGCGTAAAGAG
>JBBSGN010000311.1:0-4526 GCA_038254085.1 Chloroflexia bacterium
ACAATGGCCTGCTGAGACAGGACGAGGCGGCAGAGGTGGTGGAGACGTTCGGGCGCAACATGAAGATGAACCTGGTGGCGGTGGACGCCTCCGAGCGATTCCTGTCTGCTCTGGAAGGGGTGGCTGACCCTGAAGAAAAGCGCAAGCGTATCGGCGCGACCTTTATCCGCGTGTTCGAGGAAGAGGCCGCCAAGCTGGGCCATTTCGAGTTCCTGGCGCAGGGCACCGTCTACCCGGACGTGATCGAGAGCGCCACCCCAGAGAGGCCGTCGGCGGCTCGCATCAAGACACATCACAACGTTGGGGGCCTACCAGCCGACTTGCGCTTCAAGCTGGTCGAACCTTTGCGCTATCTGTTCAAGGACGAAGTGCGGCGCGTCGGCCTCGAAGTGGGATTGCCGGATGAGATCGTCTGGCGGCACCCGTTTCCCGGCCCCGGCCTGGCGGTGCGCGCGCTAGGCCCGGTCTCTCATGACCGCCTGGCGACCTTGCGGGCAGCCGACGCTATCGTGCGCGAGGAGCTTCGCGCTGCCGGCCTGGAGAGAGAGGTGTGGCAGGCGTTCGGCGTGCTCCTGCCCATACAGAGCGTCGGCGTGATGGGCGACAACCGCACCTACGCCGATGTGGTCGCGGTCCGCGTGGTGACATCCTCCGACGGCATGACAGCCGACTGGGTGCAGTTGCCTTACAAAGTGCTGGGGCACATGTCAAACCGTATCGTGAACGAAGTGCCCCACGTCAACCGGGTGGTGTACGATATAACCTCCAAGCCGCCCGCCACTATCGAATGGGAATGAGCAAAGCATCGGCCCGCAATCGCTCGGCGGCGCTTCTCTTTGACACCGCCCTTTCCTACCCCAAGTGCCAGATCTCAAGCACAGTCGGAAGTCGCGCAATTGGCGTATTGGCTAACGACTGTGCCGCTGCGGGGGCCATTTTTGTCGTAACACGCCTGATTACCCTGTTCGGGGCTTACTTGGGGGTCACATCGCTGATCGCCTCCGAGCCTGCCCGCAGCAAAGGCTGGCTGGCCGAGTTGGCCCTGATGTGGGACGCAGCCTGGTACGCGGGCATCGCGCAGCATTCGTACTCGTACAGCCCTGCCGCGGAGGGCGGCACGAATGTGGCCTTCGCACCCTTATACCCGTTCCTGGTAAGCGTTCTCTCTAACATCCTCCATTGGCTCAGTTTCGGTTGGAATTGGGGCAACAGTGCGTACGGAACCCTTATAGCGGCGGGTTTGCTCATTAGCAACCTCAGCTTCTTCGTCGCGTTGGTCCTGCTGATTAAACTGCTCTCTCCGCGGATCGGCAAATCGGGCGCGGCGATAGCGGCGCTGGCTATGGCCTCGCTGCCCCTCTCATTCTTCTTTTCGGCGTTCTATACCGAGGGGCTGTTTTTTCTGCTCGCCGTCGCCGCCCTCCTGGTGGCCCGCTCTGGTTGGCCCGCAAAGTGGCTCTGCGCCGGTGCGGTGGGTATGTTGGCCTCGCTCGACAGGTTCACGGGCGCGCTACTCCTGCCGGTGCTGCTGGTGGAGTACCTATCGCAGCGCGGGTGGCAGTGGCGCAAGATACGCGCGGATGTGCTGTGGCTTGGGCTGGTACCAACTGGGGTGGCTATCTATCTCGTCTTCCTCTGGTGGCGCTTCGGCAGCCCGTTCGTGCTGAACGACAGCATGTTGAAGGGCTGGAACCATCAGGCGTCCTTTTTCCTGGCAACCTACTGGCAGGGCCTGGCGCAACTGTGGCAGAGTGTGACAGGAGCCGTGCCCGCCGCCAGCGACCCGGTGCTTTACTATGGCAACGACAACAGGCTCTACCTGATTCTCGATTTGGCGATGCCTGCGCTGCTGCTGGCCGGAGGCTTTCTCGCCCGCAAAAAGCTGCTGGCCTCGGAATGGACCTGGCTCGCGCTCGGTATCATCTATCCTCTCAGCACCAATATCACCTTTTCCCTGGCGAGATACCTCCTGCCTCTCTGGCCTGGCCTGATCTGGCTTGGCACGCTGCCCAGGTCAAGAAAGTGGATCGCCGCATCGCTGATCCTAGTCTCGTTGGGCCTCCTGGCATGGTGCAGCAGCATCTACGGAGGGGCCAGGTGGATAGGATGACTCGTAAAACGTAAAACGTAACACGCGGGTTCTAAACGCAGAGACGCAAAGGACGCAGAGAACCACGCAGAGATTCTATTGTTTCTGTTTGCGTTTTACGGATGGAGAACAACCAATGAAAGTGCTTGTAGTCGGGTCAGGGGCGCGGGAGCATGCCATAGTGTGGAAGCTGGCTACCAGCCCGGACTTACTGGATGTCTACTGTGCGCCGGGCAACGGGGGGACTGCGGTGCTGGCGCAGAACCTGGCGATGGGAAGTGCCACCGAGGCCGAATGCGACCTGCTGGCGGGTTGGGCTTTCAATAATAATATAGACCTGGTAATTATCGGGCCGGAGGTCCCACTGCGGCATGGGATGGCCGACAGCCTGATGATGCTCGGCGTGCCGGTCATGGGGCCGACCCAGGCGGCGGCTCGCATCGAATGGAGCAAGGCGTGGGCGCGCGACTTTATGAAGCGGCATGGCATCCCGTCTCCGACTTACGAGGTGGTGGAAGGGCTTGAGACGGCCCTGGCTAAATTACGCTCGCCCGATACTAAATACCCGCTCGTGCTGAAAGCCGATAACCTGGCGGCGGGCAAAGGGGCTGCCGTTGTAAACGATGCGAACGAGGCCGAGGATGCCATCACCAGGATGCAAGAGATGGGCGCTCTCCCCACCGAGGCAAGCGCGGTCAAGGTGGTGCTGGAGGAGTTCCTGCGAGGCTTCGAGGTAAGCGCGCTGGCCTTCACCGACGGCAGCCGGGTGGCGATGATGCCCCCCACCTGCGACTACAGCCGCCTCTTCGACGGCGACCAGGGGCCTCTGACCGGAGGCATAGGGTCGTACACACCTACTTCGCACGTCACGCCCGAACTCTGGGCGCAGGTGGAGCGCGATATACTGGACAAGGCTGTGGAGGCGATGGCGAGCGAAGGCGTCCCCTTCAAGGGCGTTTTGTACGCCGGTCTGATGTTGACTGACGAGGGGCCAAAGGCGCTAGAGTTTAATTGCCGCTTCGGCGATCCAGAGGCCCAGGTGATCTTGCCACGCCTGCAAACTCCCCTGGAAGAGATCGGCCTGGCAATCGCCGACGGCGACCTGTCCCGCGTAGGAAAGATACAGTGGAGCGACGAGGCCGCCGTCGGCGTGGTGATGGCGTCAGGCAGCTACCCGTTCGGCAAAGCGCCGCCCGTGCCGGTTACCGGGCTGGGGGATGTTGAGGAAGGGGTGTTGGTCTTTCATGCGGGCACCGAGGCGAAAGGGATGCTGTCGCTGCAAGGCGCGATCCCTCCACCAGCCAGACAACGCTCTATCATCGGCTCCCTCTTTTCCCGCGAACCGGCCTTCTCGATGCCGGAGGATATGCGCCTTGAAGGAGAAATCGTCGCTAACGGCGGGCGTATCCTCACTGTCGTAGGCCGAGGCCCCACCCTGGCCGCAGCCCGAGACGCAGCCTACCGTAATGTCCCGCGCATTAATATCCCAGGTGCGCAATACCGCACCGACATCGCCCTGCGGGAATTATGAATTAGGGCTTAGTACTACAGCAGCACTTATTAGGGAGGTGACGGCCCACGGTATGCGCAAAGCACAAGGTACGGGTCATAAGCTCATCAAGCGAGATGCTGTTTACGCTGGTTTGCTCGCACCTGCACAGCGTGGTGCTAAGGGAGCAATGGCTGCAAGAACTGCGGAATCAGCCACACGATGATTGGGAGCAGCATCGTTGCAATCACGCTACGCAGCGTTTCTGCCTGCCACGGCCACGTTGGGATTTGCTTGAGCATCCGCTCCTGAGTCTCCAGCGTTTGGAGAAGCTTGTGCAACTGATCTATATTGTCTAGCGCATTGTCAGCCGTGCGTTGGAGTACTTCCTTTATTGTGCGCTCCACCGACGCCTGATTTTGGTCCAGGATGCGCTCCTTCTCCGTCACCAACAGGCGGCGAATGCCGATCAGCGGCCAGAGAAATGCGGTTGGAATCAGCGCCAGCTGGGGAGCAAAGATCACGGCATTGGCGAGCAGGACCGAGCTATTGCCTTCGCTTGGTGTCAGAATAATCCCACAGGACAAGACGAAAGCAAAAGCAATCGCCGTCCGGGCGCTGAGTGCCGAGAAAGCGTACAGGGGTCGAAGCTGAAATAGACTGACGCGTGTATGGGCCGTGTAGATGTGGTCTATATCGCGGAGTTGATGATAAGTGTGATAGAGCACTGTTGTTAAGATCATCCAGTCAACCAGGAAGACCAGGTAATAAATGGCGACTGATCCAGGCGTGTCCGAAAAATCGAAGATTTGCGTTTGCTGAGTAAAGGGAACGGCGATGAGGGTCAGACACGCGACTGCACTGCCTGTAAGTGTGGCATACAACGCGGGGCGTGCAGGCATTGTAGTCAGCTTATACAGAAGCACAGCCTGTTGCTCTCTGCTAGCG
>JBBSGN010000312.1:0-4512 GCA_038254085.1 Chloroflexia bacterium
AAACCGGCCAGCATAGGCCAGAAGGCAGCTAACCTGCTTGCTCCCACAGGAAGGCCATGCATATGCACCAGCGCGTACAGAAAAAGCGCCACCCACATCATCGTCGTGGGGTGGGACATGTACGACCCAGACATGAACAGCACCCAGGGTGACACCAACCCCAGCAACCCCGCCCACGCCGCCACGTGCCGACCATACATCCGCACGCCTATGGCATACACCAGCGCAAGCGACACCCCCGCGCTGAGAGGGTTTATCAGCCAGGGCAGTCCGGCCCACAGCCCAGGCACGAGCATGAGCGGGTAGCCGGGCGGGTACTTAGAGAACCAGCGCCCGTCGTACATCTGGATAAAGCCGTTCTGGAAGAACTCCGGCCCCGGCGGCGTGGGAACCCACGAGCGCAGCATGGCGAAAGTCTTCCCCTGGAAAATGTAGGCCACATCGTCCTGCACGTGCGGTATGCCGTCCAGCACTAGCAAGCAGACGGCTACAGTCACAATCGTGCCGCCGAAGAAGAGCGCAAGCGCGGGCAGGTAAGAGCGGTTTAACCAAGCAGGCGTTACAAATCGTCTACTCGCCTTCACAGATGCTTCGCGCCCCTGTTCCAGCCGCAACAATACCGCTTTCACGCCCAGTGCCAGCAGACCGAGTACGCTTGCGGCCCACACAATCAGCAGCAGTTCAGAGGCCATATCTCGCGCAGAAGTAGAGCCGTCGGGCCTGTAGCTATCGCTCGCAAGCTGCTCCACCGGGCGGCCATCTTCCGTGCGCCACCAAGCGATGCTGCGCCGCTCGGCCCTTATTACGAACTGATAGCCTGTGCTATCGCCCGCAGTGAGGTCCAATCGCGCAGGCGCGCTGCCTCCCTTCAGCCGGTAGCCTGCCGTAGCGATGGCCTCCGTTCCCTGGTAAGACCACTCCGCTTGCGGACGCAACCCTTGCAGCCACTCTCCCCATGCGCCCAAAAAGCCAAGCAGGTTGGCCTGGGCAGGCTGCCAGTAAAGGGAGCTATCAGAGGGATCAACGCTCCAATGCGAAGCATCCGCCGGAAAAGCCAGCCTCGCCCGGAGGTTAGCGTCCAGTTTATCTGCGGGGATAGACAGGCGCGTGCCACTCACTATGGCAGATATGCCTTCAGGGCCGTTCGCCAGGCCGATTTCCGTCGTCCCAGACACAAGCCACGCCGCCAGGGGCGCGAAGAAAGCGCCGAGTATGACGATTATCAGTAGAAACCGTTTGGCGTTTTTACTCGACTGTTCCACTAATGCAAAATGTAACACAAATGGCCGCTTCGCGGCCATTTGTGTTACATTTTCATGTTTGCCTATCTTTGTCCGCTTTTAGGGCACTTTGCCCAGATTGACCACGCCGTTAGCGTTAGTGTCTACCACGTACACCGTGCCGTCGGACCCCACCGCGATGCCGGTTGGCGTCTTGAGGGTTACAGCGCCCTGGCTCTTCTTCTGGCCCAGTAGTTGGCCTGTCGGGCTGAACTTGAGGACCGACTGGCCGGTGGGCGCGGTCGCATAGACGTTGCCGGTGCTGTCGAGGGCCAGGAAAGGCTCCATGTACGCGCCTGGGTCCCACGCGCCTGCCGGCACGGGCCACTGTCCTACCGCTTTGCCTTGCACGTCGAACTTCTGTATGCGGTGGTTGTTGCTGTCGGCCACGTAGACATTGCCACCGCCGTCAACGGTAATGCCCACAGGCTCGTTGAGCTCGCCGGGTTTGTTGAAGGTGTAATTGGACGTGACTTTGTCCGGCGTCATACCGCTGTCAATCTTGCGGAGGAATTTGCCGTTCTGGTCGAAGATCAGCACGCGCTTGTTGCCGGTGTCGGTCACGTACACGCTACCGTCAGGGCCAACCGCGATACCGCGCGGACCGAAGAACTTGCTGTCTCTGGCCTGGTCGTTGGCCGCAGCTGGGTCGCCCAGGCTGATAAACGATCCCCACTTGGTGAGGAACTTGCCGTCCTTGTCGAACTTCTCTATCCGGTGGTTCCAGGTGTCGGCCACGTAGACGTTGCCGGTCTTGTCAACCGCGATGCCGCCGGGGCCTGTGCCCACCGCATTATCCTGGTAAGGGTTGAACTGGCCGTCGCCGTCGCCCTTGCCGCTGCCGATGATCGCCACAAACTTGCCGGTCGGGTCGAACTTCTCGATACGCGTGTTAGCTGTGTCAACCACGTAGAAGTTGCCGTCCGGGCCGATAGCGATACCGCGTGGCAGTTGGAACTGCCCACGCCCGTCGCCCGCAGCCAGGTCAAACATCTTGGCGGCTGGGCCTGGCGCTGGATTGGCCCGGTTAGTCGGGTTGGACGGCACACTGCTCGCACCCTGGGGCGCAACCAGGCCGGTCTTCGGCGCAAGGTCGTTGCGAACGTGCAAGTAGAAGTTGGTCGAGCCGAGCGGCAGGCCGGGGTCGCGGTACAGTATATACTTCATGCCGTTGCCGGTGAGCCAGCGCCACGCCGTGCCTATATCACCCTCGCCATTCTGCTTGTACACCTCTTCGGGGAACCACCACCTGAGCGGATACTTCTGCGTGACGTACTTATCTTTGACGAACGCCTGGAAGTTGGGGTCGGCCTCGGTGGCTTCGCTCGCCAGGATCACGGCCTGGTTGGGCGCGACGATGTTGCTCTGCTTCTGTGTCCATTGGTCGGTGTGGAAATAGGTGATCGCCTTCTGGTCGCGCAAGTACAAGTCGAACGGCCACTCTTCTTCGGGCGAATCTATGGCGATAGACAGCCCGTGCCCGCCCGTTACGTCGTTGGCGTTGCGGCCGTCGAAGGCCGTCTCGTCACGCGACAGGCGCTTGATCATGTCGGCCACTTTGGGGGTGTCGGGCGACGACTGGGTATAAACCAGCATCTCCACCGGCACATCGCCGTGACTGTAGTTGACGAGCATCATCGAGCGCAGGCCGTAGCCGAGAAGGAGCAGAGCAAACGTTACGCCGATCACCTTGACGGCGCGGCCAGGCAGCATCTTATAGGACAGCCAACCCGCCAGCGCCAGCAGCCCTACCGCGAACAGGAAGAGCAACACGCCTCTCATGCCGCTTTGCAGGCCGGCGCTTGGGCCGGTCGGCGCGGGCATCACGCCGGTCAGGTGGGCCACCAGTGCGAAGGCCGCGAAGATGAACAGCACCGCAATTACGCCCAGGAACGCCCCGCCGCCCTTGCGGACCTCGCGCCATTCGATACTGGAGGCAAGATAGCCCAGGCCGGCAGCCGCCAGCAACGAGAACGGCAATGCGATCTGCATGTTCAGCCAGGGCATCCTCTCCCCGGCCAGCGAGAAGGCCACCAATGCGCCCAATGACCAGAAGGCGAGGAACGACAGGGTGAACCCGCGCAGGCCGAACACCGAGGGGAGCATTACGCCATACTGATCGAGCCGCACCGCCTGGGTGTCGGCGTCAATTTCGTCGCCCGGAATGCGCCGAGCCGGTTCGCCGCGCACCCACCGCACCACCAGGTAGATGATGGTGCCGAGACCCGCGAGCAAAGCTAGCGGCTCGTAAAGCGGCATGATCAGCAGGTAATACCAGACCGGCTGGTTGCCGAGCCCCTGGCCCGACTTATGCTCGCTCAACCAGTAGGTGAGCGACTGGGTAAAGCCCGATAGGATCAACTGCGGCTTGGTCAGCATGTTGGTGTACAGCACTGTGTAGATGCCCAGGAAGATGAGCAGCGCGCCAATCAGGGTCCACTTCTGCGTAACGAGCGAATCGAACGCGCTCCGCACAGGGTTCACGTCCTCATCGCCCACGCGGGTGCGACCACTGCTGCTGATCCGCGCCGAGAAGGTCGGGAATAGGAAGGCTGCGATTACCAGGAAAGCGGCGAATATAACCAGGATAATATACGTTAGCTCGTGGCTGGAGAAGGCGATAGCGGTTGCCGCCGCACCGATATAGACCCACTTGGCCTGGTGCGTGCGTATGAACCACAGGATAGACACGAACAGGAGCATCGCACCGGTGAGGGCGAAGATGTCGTGGCGCAGCGAGCGCGAATAGTAGGAGATGCTAGGTGATAGCACGATCAGCAGGGCGGCCAGCACGGTCCCTATCCTGCCGATAAACGGACGCAACAGCCAGCAGAGGCCGACCAGGATTATGCCGAATATAGCAGGCCCCAGGCGGGCGGTGTCGTCGCTGGTGCCGAACAGCAAGAACATCAGCGCGGTGATGTGGTACAGGAACGGCCCGTGATAGGTCGGGGCGTAGCCGCCCTGGAAACCGGCGGTCTCGACCGTATAGTTGCCGGTATGCAGGTAGTAGTTGGAGAAGTAGGCGTGTATCGACTCGTCGTGGTGGAAGGCGCGAGGCCCCAGGTCCACCAGGCGAGTCAGCAACGCGACCAGCATGATCCCCACGAAGACTATAATTTCCCAGTTGACCCGCGTCAAATCAAGGGCGCGGTCAAGCAGCGGCACCGAAGGCGCATAAGTTCTGGGTGTGTTAGCCCCGCCCATGTCGGCGCGGGCGCTCAAACGACGA
>JBBSGN010000313.1:0-4508 GCA_038254085.1 Chloroflexia bacterium
AACCAGCAGGGCGGTAACAGCAGCTATGTAGTCTCGCACGGCAAAGAGGAGACCTACACTATCGAAGGAGTGAATGCCGACTTACGTACTTACTTGGGCAGGCTCAAGAGACGGAGCCGTTGTTTCTCAAGATGCGTACAAGCTTTGAGACGAGAGGTGCGCCTGTTCGTATGGCACTACAATCGTCGGCAGCGTGCCTATCTTGCCAACCCCCGCCTCAAGGGTAATCTCTGTCTGCTGTTTTGACCACTCCCGTTTACAGGCAAGTGTTGACAAGTCGTGCCCATGGTGCTACAGTATTCTTGGCTGATTGTTCCCTGGTGGCACCGCTTCTTGCAGCGACCTTGTGCTCGCCTCGTGGCAGTGAACTACCGCGGGCGTACTCACGCCCGGCCAGCAAAGCGGCCAGCAAATACGAATATGCGCAGGTATTTCTACGCTTCTATACTCCTAAGAATACCTCTACGTTGGACGTATTTTGGACGCTTCACCCCGTTGACAGATTGTATGAACATAACATCACCCAAGGAGACTGCAATGGCTGAAGGATTAGGCGACAGGTTGAAGGGTAAATCCCAAGAAGTGGCTGGCAAAGTCCAGGAAGTAGCAGGCGAGGTGACGGGCAATGCCGACCAAGAGGCCAAGGGAGAGGCAAAGCAAGCAGAAGGCAAGGTCAACGAGGGTAAAGGCAACGTGGAAGGCGCCCTCGGTCAAGCGAAGAGAAACGTCCAAAACGCCGTGGATGATGTGACGCGCTAGCCCAAGCTTCGGTGCGACAAACAGAGGAACAGACAATGTCACTACAAAATCTAATCGGTTGGATTGTCATAGGATTGATCGCTGGCTTCCTCGCGAGCAGGCTAATGGGTAAAGGCGGCTACGGCGTCATAGGTGACATCATAATCGGCCTGGTAGGTGCCCTGGTGGGCGGCTTTTTGGCCTCCCTTCTGAAGCTTGGCGGCGGTCTGAACCCTAACGACCCCATTAGCTGGGGCAGCCTGGCTCTCGCCGTAGCGGGCGCCGTCATCCTGATATTCGTGCTACGCGCCGTGTCGGGTAAAGGGTCCAGGTTTGGTAGATAGCGTCTAGCTCATAATCACGCGAGAGTTGTGCAATAAGCTGTAGCTTATCCTCCCTCCTAATAATGGATCAGAGTGTTCCTAATGTGCACTTCTTAGAGGGAGCCCAGGTGAAGGCTATGGATCATTCCACACAAGCCAAATCATCAAACCGGGCTGATCACGTGGACCACGTGGACCACATGGATCACTGGCAGAACGGGCAGAACAGATTGCTCTCTACACTGGAGCAACTGCTTTCTATCCAGGTTACCGATGTCAAGTCGGCCCTAGACCAGGTATGCGATCTCACTGTAAAAGCACTTGGTGCCGACAAAGTAGACGCATTCCTCTACGTCCCCGAGATCGATTCCCTTGTAACAGCGGGGGCTAGCAACACCGCCCTGGCAAGAAAGGAGCACGATATAGGTATGGACCGCTTGCCCATGTCGAACGGGGGCCGCACGGTTGAGGTATTACAAACGGGGCACTCCTACTCCACAGGACACGCAGATAGAGACGCCGGTGTTCTTCTCGGTGTGCGAACCGGCCTACAGGTGCAATCCATGATGCTGGCACGATTTGGCGCCAATGGAGATCGACGAGGAGTGCTCCAGGTCCTTTCCAAAGCAGGAGACCAATTCTCCCCTGATGATCTGGTGTTTGTGGAAGCCGTCGCCCACTGGATCGGCATGATTACCCACCAGGCCGAGATGGCCGAGAAAATGAGCCGAGACGCAATTGAAGAGGCTAGGCGAGCGTCAGCGGAAGAAGTGGTGACGGTGCTCGCCCACGATCTGGGCAACTTCCTCACCCCCCTGAAGGGCAGGGTAGACTTCATGGCCGCGCGTGCGAAGCGTGAGGGGCACACGGCAAACATACGGGATGCTAGTGAAGCAAAGGGCGCAATTGACCGCTTGCGCGCACTGATCGAGGACTTACTCGATGTAGCGCGGGTGGGACAGAATATCTTCACCCTATCACTGCAGCCTATAGACCTTGTTGCGCTTGTGCAGCAGACAGCCGTCGTTATGGGCACACGAGATGCAGATATTCTACTTGAACTGCCGGAGGAGCTGATTGCACAGGCAGATCCCTCCAGGATCCGTCAGGCCTTCGAAAACCTGCTCTCTAACGCCGTCAAACACTCGCCAAAGCTGCTGCCGGTACATGTACTTCTGCGGACCGAAACGCGAGAGGAGGAGGGAGAGGTCCGAGAGTGGGCCGTAATCTCTGTGCGCGATGAGGGGCCAGGCATACCCCGTGCCTTCCTCCCAAAGCTCTTCACTCGATTCGGTTCGGGTCCTGGCTCAACGGGTCTGGGGCTTGGTCTCTACCTGGCCCAAAGTATTGCCACGGCGCATGGGGGCACGCTCACTGTCGACACGACCGTTGGCAAGGGATCTACCTTCACACTTTCGTTGCCTATACTGTGAGGGCTACCTCCACTTTACTACCTCCCCTGCTCATACCCCGTGCAAAGCATCCAGATAAGTCTGCTAAACCAAAGGAGATCAAACACTGATTCCTGGCGCGAGACCCATGGTATGCGGGTAAGACCAATCACGACGCAGAGAGTAGGGGCTTCCAACGGGCTTACACGGCGATTGCTGGTATGTGTACGATCTCGCGCGGGTTTCGACCTTTGCTACTCCTAGTTACTCACCCGAGGGAGAGCCCAGCTTCATGTTCTCGGTGTGATCTATGGGTACCTCGATGAGCGAAGGTACGTCCATCTCCAGGGCTCGGCGCAGTAATGGCGCGAAATCGTCCGGCTGTTCGACGCGCCAGGCAGGTATGCCGAACGAGCTTGCGTACTGTACCAGGTCGGGATTGGTGAACTCCACACCAAAAGCGCGCCCGAAGCGACGTTGCTGGTTCAGCTCAATAACGCCGTAGCGCCTGTCGGTCCATACGATGTTGACGTACGCCAGCCCGATGCGGTGCGCCGTTTCCAACTCCTGGGAGTTCATCAGAAACCCACCATCCCCGCTTACCGCAACTACCTTGCGCTGGGGCAAGGCTAGTTTGGCGGCCAATCCACCGGGCACCGCGATCCCCATCGTGGCAAAGCCGTTCGAGACAACCACAGTGTTAGGCCTGGCTGCTGGATAGAGAAGGGCCAGCCACAATTTGTGTGCTCCCACATCGCTCACCAGGATGTCGTCGTCGGCGAGCGCCTTCCGCATTTCCCAGATCACCCGCTGGGGCTTCATCGGCATGCTGTCGTCGGTCGCGTAGCCGCGCAGGTCGTCCAGCGCAGATTTCTCTCCGACATCATCGCGCTGTGAGCTTGCGAACACTGCACCGCCCGACCACCATGAGTGCTCCCGGGTCTGACAAAGCCGAGCAAGGGCATGCAGAGCGTCGCCGATCTCGCCCACGACCTCCAGTGCTGGCAGGTAATGGCCGTCTATCTCGGCAGGCGTGCTGTCTATGTGCACAATCTCTTTGTCGCGGTGCGGGTTCCAGAGAGCGGGTGACCACTCCACCAGGTCATAGCCTACGGTGACTACCAGATCGGCGTCTGCAAGCTGAGGTACCCCTGCCAGGTCTGCGCAGGGCCGCTGCAAGCCGACAGCACCGAGGGTGTGCGGATCGCGGTAATCGATGCAGCCCTTGCTCATAAACGTATGCGTGATAGGCAGGTTCAATCGGTGAGCCAGGTCGACCAGCGCGTCTGCGGCCCCGTGCCCGTTGGCCTGCCTTCGGATCACCCCGTTGCCCACCAGCACGAGGGGGCATTTAGCATTGCAGAGCAACTCGGCAGCGCTCTCCAGGACGTTAGGTCCTGCTTGAGGATAAGTAGTGCGGCGTACAGGCATCGGTTTCACATACGATGGCACGGGCATGGCGGCCACATCTTCGGGCAACTCCAGATGGGTAGCGCCCGGCTTCTCCAGCCGCGACATGCGGAAGGCTTTACGCACCATTTCGGGCACAGCGTCCGGACGCTCCACCCTGGCGTTCCATTTGGTGATAGGCCTGAGCATCTGCACCACGTCTATATACTGGTGCGACTCCTTGTACACACGCTCGAGCCCTGCCTGCCCGGTGATCGCAACCAGGGGGGCGAGATCCAGGGTGGCATCCGCAATGCCGGTGATGAGGTTGGTCGCCCCGGGGCCGAGAGTAGACATGCACACGCCAGGATAGGTAGTCAAGCGCCCATACACATCGGCCATGAAGGCCGCACCCTGCTCGTGGCGAGTGGTGATAAACTTGATGCTGAGACTACGCGATAGGGCGTCCAGCACATCGAGTATCTCCTCTCCAGGTACCCCAAAGACGTATTTTACGTCTTCGTTCTCCAAACAGCGCACCAGTAATTCGGCGGCATTGGTGCTGGGTCTTGAGGTCATTCTTGGCTGTCTCGCTACTCCGATTGCGGGATAGACGCCTGTGCTCCCATGCCCGGCCCTATCCACACTGTCTGTATGTTCACGAACT
>JBBSGN010000314.1:0-4473 GCA_038254085.1 Chloroflexia bacterium
CCCCCCCCCCCCCCCCCCCCCCCCCCCCCCCCCCCCCCCCCCCCCCCCCCCCCCCGGGTGGCACATCACCGATGAGCACATCGTGAGGGTCATACAGTGGCGCGTATACATCGGGTATGGGGTCGGAGGAGATTACGATGCAGTCGTAGCCGCGCGCACGCAACACGCGCGCAAATGCCAGGTTGGAGCCGAGGCAGTCGCCATCGGGCGAGACGTGCAGAGGAAGCCAGATTCGCTCGGCCCCTTCCAGCCAGTCGTTGATTTTCGTGTATTCGGGGAGCGTCCACGCGGGCACACGCTCGTCCGATGTCTTGTCGCTGAGGGGGAGCAGGGGTGAAGATACAGCCTGGTCGCTCAAGAGGACTCCTCGCTAGAACCGGCGGCTTCCTCAGCGCCCTGCCCCTCCTCCGCCTGCTTCTTGCTCTCCTCTTCTTTCAATTCGTTGAGCAGGCGATTGATCTTATCGCTGTACTCGATAGAGGTATCGAGCTTGAAAGTGAGGTCGGGGACGAAGCGGATATCCATGCGATTGGCAAGCTCGCGCCTTATGAACCCCTTACCGCTCGCCAGAGCGGTCATGGTGGCTTTCTGCTCCTCCGGTGTGCCCATCACGCTGACAAAGACGCGCGCATACTTCAGGTCCGGCGTCACTTCAACCGCCGTCACCGTAGCAAACCCTATTCGCGGGTCCTTAAGCTCGCGTTGCAGCAGATACGAAATGTGCTGCTGCACAGCGTCGGCCACTTGTATTTGTCGGCGAGTGGGCATAACCATGAATTATGAATTATGAATTATGAATTATGAATTATGAATTAGTCGCCTCAATTTATAATTCATAATCTATAATTACCGAACCTGTTCGGTCCTATAAAACTCTAGCGTGTCGCCTTCCTGGAAGTCGTTGAAACCTTCCAGGCCGATGCCGCACTCGTAGCCCTGGGTGACTTCGCGCACATCGTCCTTGAAGCGTTTCAGGGAGGAGAGAGTGCCGTCGTACATGACCGTGCCGCTCCTGAGTAGACGCACCTTCGAGCTACGGCTGACTTTGCCTTCGCTGACGATGATGCCTGCGGCTTGCTCGTTCTTCGGCAGTCTGAACACCGCCCGCACCTCACCGAAGCCGTCCGTCACGTCGTGGTAAGTCGGGTCAAGCAGACCAACCATGGCCTTCTCGATGTCCTCCGACAGCTTGTAGATGATGTCGTAGAAGCGGATGTCCACATGGCTCTTGTCGGCGGCGCGCTTGGCTGCGGCGTCCGGTCTCACGTTGAATCCGATGATGATCGCCCCCGACGCGAACGCCAGCGCCACGTCGGACTCGGTAATCCCGCCGGTCGCCCGGTGCAACACCATCACCTTCACTTGCTCGGTGGAGAGTTTGCCTAGCGTCTGAGTGATAGCTTCGAGCGAGCCTTGCACGTCGGCCTTGAGGATTATTCGCAACTCCTTGACCTTGCCTGCCTGTATCTGGGCGAACAGGTCGTCTAGGCTGACCGCCTTGATACCCTGGGCGGCCTCCTCGAAGCGGCGTAGGCGGGCGCGCTGCTCGGCTATATGCTTGGCTGTGCCCTCGTCGGGCGCTACGATTAGCGTATCGCCTGCCTGGGGCACGGCGGTCAGGCCCAGTATCTCTACAGGGGTAGACGGCTCGGCCTTGCGTAGCTTGCGGCCTTTATCGTCGTGCATGGCCTTGATGCGGCCCCATGCCGCGCCTGTCACCACATAGTCGCGCAGATTTAGTGTGCCGTTCTGGATCAGCGCGGTGGCGATTGGCCCCCGGTTGCGGTCCATCTCGGCCTCAACGATAGCGCCCGAAGCCAGCCGCGATGGGTTGGCTCGCAGGTCGGCGATCTCGGCCACCAGCAGGATAGTCTCCAGCAGGTCCTGTATGCCGTCGCCGGTGCGAGCCGACACGGGTATGAACTCGGTGGTGCCCCCCCACTTGGTGGGCACCAGGCCCTGCTCGGAAAGCTGAGTCATCACGCGCTCAGGGTTGGCGTCCTCTTTGTCCATCTTGTTGATGGCTATGACGATAGGCACCTCGGCGGCTTTAGCGTGAGAAAGCGCCTCAAGTGTCTGGGGCATCACGCCGTCGTCGGCTGCTACCACCAGAACGGCAATATCGGTCACTTGCGCCCCACGCGCGCGCATGGCGGTGAATGCCTCGTGGCCTGGCGTGTCGAGGAAGGTGATGCGCTTGCCCTGTACGTCAACCTGATACGCGCCGATATGCTGGGTGATACCACCCGCCTCGGTGGCGATCACGTTGGCCGAGCGGATCGTGTCGAGCAACTTGGTCTTGCCGTGATCTACATGCCCCATGATGGTCACTACCGGGGGGCGCAGAGTAAGGCGGCCCGAATCGGCTGCTTCTTGTTGGGCGGTCAGCGCCTCGCCCAGGTCTTCTTCCACTTCGGGCTTGGCCTCCGACACTTCGTAACCGAGGCCGATGGCGACGATAGCCGCCGTGTCGTAGTCAATCTGCTGGTTGATGGTGGCAAGCACGTTGTGCTTCATCATCTCCTTGATGATCCCTGTGGAGTGGATGTTCATCAGGTCGGCCAATTCCTTGACGGTAAGGAAGGGCGGTATAGCCACTTTGGGGGTAGGCCGCTCGACCCCGCCGAGGCGCGACACGCCACCGAAACCTCGGCCGCCTGCTGTGCCTATGCCGCCGGAACGCGCGCCACCGTTACGAGGCCGCGAGCCGCCAGGCCCACGATAGCCACCACTGGGCCGGCCCGTGCCGGTCCCGCCGCCCGGCCTGCCAGGCGTACCACGTCCGGGTGCAGGACGCGGCGCGCGGCTCCGCCGTAGCGCTTCTTCTTCTACCGTCTCAACTATATTTCCTTCTTGCGCGCTGTTGGGCGCTATTACAACATAATCTATCTTCTTCGGCATATAATATCCTCCTATCAGTTGAGTTTTGGGTTAGTTATCGTACCTTAATTCAAAACCCATAATTCAGAACTCTCGAGCGTTGCGGCGTAGACTTGTAAGGCCGCTTTGTCTTCGATGCTTATGGCTGTTTTTAGGGCGTATTCTAGAACTTTGCTTCTGAGGGCTTTATTCCAGCACTCTTTTATTTTGCACAGGTAGGCCCCACGCCCAGGCTTTTTGCCCGTTTCGTCAACTTGAACACTGCCGTCTGCTCCGCGCACGACCCGCACCAACCCACGCTTCGCGTCGGTGGTACGGCAGGCCACGCAGGTGCGCTGCGGCACATGCTTCGGGCGTGGCGTGCGTTTGCTTGTTGGTTTTGCGTTCATAACGATACGTGAAACATGAAACGTGATGCGTAAGGAGCTAATTCACGCATGACATTCTCGTTTCACACCTTTTCTGCCTCCACACCTTCGCCCGTTTGCACGGGGTAGGTGGCTAGCACGCGGCCCGACTCGGTGCGGACTTGCATTTCGTCGCCCGTGATATGCAAGCGGACGCTCTCGCCGGGCATCTCTTCGGGGAGAGGGCCGTAGGAAGCGTTACGGTAAACTACGGTGTTGTTGGGGCGTACCTTGCGGCGCTCCTCCTTGGGGGCTTCGGTGTCGCCGTCCAGTATGAGAGGCTGGAAGCCTTCTTCGGCGGCGCTTTCTAAGCCTGTGGCTTCGGCTTTGAGGGCGGCTACGGCGCGGCGGGCAAGCTCGTCGTCGTCCACAGCGCCCTCTTCTTCCTCCATCTCAGGCGTGACGGCGCTCCTGATGTCAATGCGCCAGCCGGTCAGTTTGGCGGCCAGGCGGGCGTTCTGCCCCTCCTTGCCGATTGCCAGCGACAACATCTTTTCGGGCACGACCACAGAGGCGGTTTTGACCGTTTCATCCAGGTCCACAGACAGCACCTGAGCAGGCGAGAGGGCGTTGGCGATGTACACCGACATATCGGGGTCCCACAGCACTACGTCTATCTTCTCGCCGCCCAGTTCGTCCACGATCTTCTGGATGCGTTGCCCTTTCATGCCCACACACGAGCCTACCGGGTCCACGTTGGCCTGGCGGGCGGTCACGGCGACTTTAGAGCGCATACCCGACTCGCGGGCAATGCTCTTAATCTCCACTGAACCGCTATGTATTTCGGGCACTTCAAGCTCGAACAGGCGGCGCAGGAAGGCGCGGTCGCCCCTCGACACCATAAGCTGCGGGCCTTTGGGGTTCCTTTGCACTTCGAGGAGGAGCACGCGCATACGGTTGCCCGGCCTGTAACGCTCGGTCTTGACCTGGTGGTTGGGCGGCAAAATGGCCTCGGCGCGGCCCACCTCAAGTATCCAGTTGCCATTCTGGTCCTGGCGCTGAATGTTCGCCAGCACGATGTCGCCTTCGCGCTCGTTGAACTCGCTGAACACGCGGTCGCGCTCGGCCTCTCTGATGCGCTGCATCACCACCTGCTTGGCGGTCTGGGCGGCGATACGCCCGAAGTCGGCGGGCGTGGTCTCGGTCTCCAGCATGTCACCCACCCGGGCTTCGGGGTTGGCGCGGC
>JBBSGN010000315.1:0-4471 GCA_038254085.1 Chloroflexia bacterium
GCCGACCACAGCGTTGACGGCCAGCCACGCGGGCACGAAGCTGCGTAACGCCGGTTCCTTCAACAACTCGCTGTAAGACTTGAGGCGGCTCTGTATCAGGGCGCGGACTGGATGCTGGGCCGTCTGCGCGGCCATCTTCTGCAGCGCGTGCAGATCGCGCGCCTCTTTCGGCAGGCTCTCAGGTATGAAGAAGAGCAGGGCAGCAGCCGCCAAGTAGACGAGCGACATGAGGCGGAAGCCATTAGGCCCAACCAGTTCCCACAGCTGCCCGCCAAGCACGCTGCCGCCCACCAGCCCCACCACGAAGCTGATCTCGTACAGGCCCATCACCCGGCCACGCAGAGCAGCATTTATCTTCCCGCCTCCCGAAGTGGCGTCCGCCAGAAAGCCGAGCGTGCCGGGCGCGTTGGCGGCAGTAGACATGCCCTCTAACAGGCGACCTATCGCCAGTATGGCGGCAATCGTGGTGAGAGGGTGAATCTGCACGGCCACCGCAGCCACCAGCGGCCCGAACACCAGGAACGGCTTGCGCCCGCGCAGGTCGCTGAGTGCGCCGAACACCGGCGCGAGAAGCAGCTCGGTGACGTAGAACACAGCCGCCAGCAGCCCGATCAGGTCGGCTTCGGCGTGGACCACCTGCTTCAGATAAGCGCCCAGCATGAAGCCGGTGGAGGCCCCCGCCAATCGCAGTATAAAGCTGGAGCCAATCGCCACCTTGAGGGGCGTGCTGATGCGCGAGGAGACAACGGCTTTGCCTTCTTCATGCGCGGAGAGAGCGACCTCCTCGACTGCGGACTCTTCGGGCGTGATGATAGCCATATCCTCATGAGCATAGCACAGGACAAGGCTGGCTGGCAACCTCCCGATGGTCCTGGTCCCTCTCAAGCATCAGGGTTAATAAACGATTCTCCAACCGCCAAGACGCCAAGACGCCAAGAGCACGCAGAGACTACCAGGGTGGATGCAAAGTCGAGATTTGAGGTGCAAATAGGCGTTTGGGTGCGGACAGAGGGCGTGATAAATCACGCCCTCTGTCCTTGCTACCCTTGCTACCCCCTCCCTTAACTTTGTATATGCCCAGCCAACACCACAGATGAGGTTGACAACGCCCCACCCTCTTGTATAATCACACGACAAGGTAGATGCAAAGGCATTACACGGTTCGCGCTATGGAACAACACTTGCTGCTGAAGAGCTAACAATCCAAAATCCAAAATAGAACCGGGGGTTCACCATGAAAGCAGTCATCATGGCGGGTGGGGAAGGCTCTCGCCTGCGTCCCCTTACTATCAGGCGGCCCAAGCCTATGGTGCCCGTCGTGGACCGGCCCGCCATCGTCCACATCATCGAGCTTCTGAAGCGGCATGGCGTCACCGAGGTCGTGATCACGCTGCAATATCTCGCCACTGTTGTCCAGGAGTACCTGGGCGACGGCTCCGGCTACGGTATAAAGATACACTACACCGTCGAGGAAAGCCCCCTCGGCACGGCGGGGTCGGTGCGCCAGGGGATCGAGTGGCTGGACGACACCTTCATGGTCATATCGGGCGACGCCCTCACCGACTTCGACCTAGGGGCCGCCGTGCGCTACCATAAGCAAAAGAAGGCGGTAGCAACCCTCGTCCTCAAACGTATGCCCAACCCCCTCGAATACGGGGTGGTGATTATTAGCGATAACGGGCGCGTCAAACAGTTCCAGGAGAAGCCAAGCTGGGGCGAGGTCTTCTCGGACACCGTGAACACCGGCATCTATATACTGGAGCCGTCTATATTTCAGTATTATGAGCCGGGTCAGGTGTTCGACTTCAGCAACAACCTCTTTCCTATCCTCCTCGAAAAGGGCGACCCCATGTACGGCTACGTGGCCGACGGCTACTGGTGCGACATAGGCTCCATACCCGACTACATGGTGGCCTCTGGCGACTATTTGCGGGGCGAGGTGGACCTGCCGCGCCTGGGCAAAGAAACCGAGCCCGGATCGGGCGTCTGGGCGGCAGAAGAGGTAGAGATAGCCCGCGACGCGCAGATTACCGGCCCGGTCTACCTGGGGCCTGGGGTCAAGATAAAATCGGGGGCCATCGTGCGCGGGCCGTCGGTGGTACGCGATTTCAGCATCGTGGATAGCCGCGCCACCATTGACCGCGCGGTCATATGGCGAAACTGCTATATCGGCGAGCGGGCCGAGGTGCGCGGGGCCATCCTGCAAACGCAGGTGAACGTCAAATCGCAGGCGATGATATTCGAGGGCGCGGTGGTCGGCGACGGCACGATTATAGGCACCGGCTCGGTGATCCACCCCAACGTCAAGATATGGCCCTCCAAAGAGGTCGAGAGCGGGGCCACCGTCACCACCTCGATTATATGGGGGTCGCAGGGGCGGCGCAGCCTGTTCGGGCGCTGGGGCGTGACCGGCCTGGTGAACGTAGACCTCACGCCCGAGTTCGCGGCCAAGCTGGGGGCGGCCTACGGCGGCATATTGCCCAAAGGCAGCACAGTCACGGTCAACCGAGACAGCCACTACACCCCGCGCATGATCAAGCGCGCCCTCACTGCGGGGCTGCCGTCGGCGGGCATGAACGTCATGGACCTGCGAAGCGTGCCTATCCCGGTGGCCCGGCACTACACGCGGGCCACCGGCGCGATGGGAGGCGTGCATGTGCGGCTGTCGCCCTTTGACGCTCGCGTGGTAGACATCAAGTTCTTCGACCGCCGGGGCCTCGACCTCGACAAGGCCACCGAGCGCAAGATAGAGGGCCTGTTCTTCCGCGAGGACTTTCGCCGCGTCTATCTGGACGAGGTGGGGAGCATAGACTACGTGTACGACGTGGAGGATCGGTACAACCACGACTACCTGCAACAACTGGATGTGGACGCTATCCAATCCACCGAGGGGTACAACCGGATCGCGGTGGACTATGCCAATTCCTCCTCCAGCCTCATATTGTCCAACCTGCTCGGCAAGCTCAACGCCGACGTGGTAGCGATCAACGCCGTGATACAGCAAGACGCGCTGTACCAGTCGCCTGAACAGTTTGAGCAGGGGATGGAGCGGCTAGGGGCGATAACGGCCACCCTCAAGGCGGGCTTTGGGGTGCGCTTCGACACGGGGGGTGAGCGCATCTACTTTGTGGACGAGCAGGGCGCGCGTGTGAACGGCATGGCGGCGCTTGCGGCCATGGCCGACCTGGCGCTGGCCCAGCACGGCGGGGGCGGGACAATCGCGGTGCCGGTGTACGCGCCCTCGATCTTCGAAGAGATAGCGGCCAAATACGGGGCGGAGATCGTGCGCACCCGCTTCAACGCCTACGCCCTCATGACGGCGGCGTTACGCAGCGGCGTGGTGCTGGCGGGCGACGGGCAGGGGTCGTTCATCTTCCCGCAGTTCCAACCCGCCGCCGACGGCCTGTTCGCGGTAGCCAAGCTGATAGAGTTTACCACCCTGCAAAAGAGGCGCTTCACGGAGGCGGTAAAGCAGTTACCCCACTACGCCTGGGCCTCGACGCGGGTGCCGTGCCGTTGGGAGGACAAGGGGCGGGTGATGCGTATCCTGAATGAGCAGTACCGCGACAACAGCGCCAAGCAGGTGGACGGGGTGAAGATAGACTTGGGCAACAGCGAGTGGGCGCTAATCCTCCCCGACGCCGACCGCCCCCTCTTCCACGTGATCGCCGAAGCCGACTCGGACGCAGAAGCGCGGCAGTTGGTAGACAAGTACGCAGGGTTGGTGCAGGGGTTGCAGTAACTCTGGATTTTGGATTGGGGAGATATGAAGTTTCTGATTACTATATCCCAAGATGAGGACGGAATGTATATAGCTGAATGTCCGGCGATTCCGGGCTGCGTGAGCCAGGGTAAGACCGAGCAAGAGGCCGAGAAAAACATCCGAGAAGCAATAAAAGAGTGCCTGGAGGTGCGGGCTGAAAAAGGTATGCCGCTCACAGTTGTGACGCGTGAAGTGGAGGTTGCTGTGTAGTGCCTCCCGTACTGTTGTTAAGACCCGAAGAGGTTATTGCAGCTTTTGCTAAACTCGGTTGGGAGGTCGCACGCCAGCGAGGCAGTCACATCATTCTGACGAAGGTAGGGCACCCGGCTACACTTTCGGTGCCCAAGCACGATAGAGTAGCGCGTGGCACACTAAGGAGCCTAATTGGGCGGGCTGGCATAACTATCGAGGAGTTCCTGCAAGCATCGTCTAGCTGAATTGCCAGACAACCGCCCCGTTATCTACTCTTCTTCCTCGTCATCGCGGAGGCCGATTCGGATGCAGAAGCGCGGCAACTGGTGGACAAGTATGCGGGGCTGGTGCAGGGGTTGCAGTAACTGAAGTCGAAGCCTTTAAACTTTAACAAATATGCCCTCGGCTTAGGTCGAAGGCATATTTGTATCTTTATTGACCGTGTTTGTCTTGTTGTGGTATGCAATCCACGAATTGGTTAGCGAAACCTATTGACAAATCTTCCTCCGTGAGCTA
>JBBSGN010000316.1:0-4463 GCA_038254085.1 Chloroflexia bacterium
CGAAGCCGCCGCCTGCATCAACCCCAAGCAGGCCGCCGACGGCTGCGAGTGCTACCACGATCTGGCCGGCGTGGGCGTCGCCTATCAACTGGTGCGCGCCTTGGTCAAGCGTTGCGGCAAGCCCAAGAACCTGGTGAACCGCGACATGCTAGCCCTGGTCGCAATCGGCACGGTGGCCGACGTAGCCCCCCTCAAAGGGGCTAACCGCGCCCTCGTTCAGCAAGGCATAGCTGCTCTCCCGTATCATACCCTGCCCGGCCTCAAGACCATGCTCCAATACGCCCACATCAATATCGGCAGCGTAGACACCGAGCGCATCGGCTTCGTGATAGGCCCCCGCCTGAATGCCGCCGGGCGCATAGACGACGCTCGCACCGCCTACCGCCTCCTCATGACCGACGACCCGCGAGAAGCCAGTGACCTTGCCCAGAAGCTGGAGGCCCAGAACCGCCGTCGCCAGGCCCTTATGAACGCCATCGTGGACCAGGCGAAGGAGCGCGCCCGCAAGATGGACGACTCGATCAAGTTGATCCTGCTGGCCGACCCCAACTGGCCCTCCGGCGTGGTCGGCCTGGTCGCGGGCAGGCTGGCCGAGGAGTTCGGCAGGCCCGCCCTCGCCCTCGAACAGGGCGACACCGAGAGCCGGGGGTCGGCCCGCAGCGTCCCCCACTTCGACATCGTCGGGGCCTTGTCCCAGGTGAAAGACCTGCTGGTGCGCTTCGGTGGACACGAAGCCGCCGCCGGTTTCACCGTCAAGAACGAAAATATCGCCGAGCTAAATCGCCGCCTGTGCGAGATCGCGGATAAGCACCTGCAAGAAGACCAACTTCAACCCACCGTTCACGCCGACGCGGAGATAACCATGTCCGACGTAACCGACAACACCCTCGATAGCGTCAACCGCCTCGCCCCCTTCGGCGCGGGCAACCCCTCACCACTCTTTATGGCAAAGGGCGTGCGCGTAATGGACGTGCGCCACGTCGGCGAGACCGCCCACATCAAGCTCATGTTGGCCGATCATACCAACATCTCCCGCTCACCCGTCGAGGCCATCGCCTTCCGCTTCTCCCACCTCGCCGAAGCGATCAAGCGCCAACCCCGCGTAGACCTCCTCTTCTACATCGAGCGCCGCGAATGGAAAGGCGACGTCCACCTCCAACTCCGCATACGTGACCTGCGCCTCTCCTCGCATTGAAGTTAGAAAAATGGCCGGAAATCTAAACGCCAAGACGCAAAGACGCAAAGGACGCACAGAGATTTTTGTGGGTAGCCTCTCCTTGTGGAGAGTGAAGGCCCAAAACCGCCACAATCCATTCTTCATTCTCCGCGCGTCCTTTGCGTTTCGGCGTCTTGGCGTTTAAAGGGCACAATTCATGCTTCACACAGCTATGGCTTGCAAACAACAAGTATAAATACAAAGGATACTAACATGAGTTGGTGGATCGGTTTCCTATCGAGTTTTCTGGCGAGCGCCGTAGAGGTCGTCGAGGCCGTCACGCTGGTGCTGGCTGCGGGCGTCACGCGCGGCTGGCGCAGCACCTGGATCGGCGTCGCCACGGCCACCGTCACCCTCGCCGCCATCGTGGCCGTTCTCGGTCCGGCCCTACGCACTTTCGTCCCCTTGGACGCTTTGCGTGTCGTCATAGGCACTCTTCTCCTCATCTTCGGCCTGCAATGGCTACGCAAAGCCATCATGCGCTATACCGGCATGAAAGAGCTACACGACGAGGCCCGCATCTACAACGCCGAAGTCGCCCAACTTCGCACAGCCACAGAAGTGGTCACAAGCGCGGGCATGGACTGGACCGCCTTCACAGTCGCCTTCAAGGGCGTGCTGCTCGAAGGTCTGGAGGTGGTCTTTATCGTCATTACTTTCGGCCTCACAGCCGGGGACGTCACGCCAGCCATCCTGGGCGCGTTACTGGCCGCCCTTATCGTGATCGCAGTCGCCTTCGTGGTCCACGAGCCACTCAGCCGCGTGCCCGAAAACACCCTCAAGTTCGTGGTCGGCATCATGCTCACCGCTTTTGGCACCTTCTGGGCCGGTGAGGGCGTCGGCCTCGAATGGCCCGGCGCCGACCTGGCAATCCTGGCCCTGCTTGTCTTCTACGCCCTCGCGGCAGGTGCCATCATCGCCCTGGTCCGCCAGCGCACCTCCCCGGGCGAAAAGGCGGTCGGCCAGGCATGAAGTATATCAAGGGCTTCTTCGCTTTCTGGTACGACTTCATCGTGGGCGACGCCTGGGAAGTAGCCGCCGGCGTGGTTATCACCCTCCTGCTCCTCTACCTAGCCGTCCACTATACTGCCTCAGCCTCCAACCCATCCTCCACGTCCCTCGCCAGCAATTACGGCGCACTAGTCTTCCCCGTCGTAATAGTCGCCCTCCTCGCCTACAGCCTCTGGCGAGTGCGAAAAACCTGATCACCATCCTATAAGACCGCTTCTACCCCTTCCCTTCTCCCGTAAACGCCGCCGGGTTATCTATCTGGGCAACCACCGCCGCCCCCTCCTTCTTCGCTTCCTCCTCTTTAGGGCCTATCGCCACAAACCGCTTTCCTTGCATCTCCACCGAGTAGAGTATACGCTGGTCGGCGTGCCCCTCTACCGGCTCGGTGGTCACAAGCACCTCTGTATACTGCGCCATCTCCCCCGCGTTGACCTTCGGCACCAAATACTCCTCCACCGGAAATATGCCCGCCGAATTGCTCAACTCGACCCGCACGCGCACCGGCTTCTGCTGCCCTCTCTCGATCACCACCCGCTCAATCGAAAGCCCGCCCACCGTGTGTATACTAATAGACCCCACATCGAACGCATACCGCGACCGCCCCTTCGTCATATCGCACGCATCGGCCACCGCCACAATAGCCGCCTCCATCGTCAGGGGCCGTATGTCAATATCGTGTGTGCGAATAGCGTGCAATATAAACGCCCGCAACTCGCACCGCTGCTCTACCTCGTCGTAAATGCTCGGCAGCAACCTGTCCAGCACGGGCAGCGCCAGTATCACGCTCATCTCCATGTGCCCGTCCCGGTGTACCTGGTTGCCAATATCGTGCAACAGCGACGCCGCCAGCACCACCAAAAAAGCGTCGTCCAAATCGCCCGCCCCCGAAGTCACCACGTCCGGCTGCACCCCGCCCTCAACCAGCAACTGCAACAGACTGGCCGCCGCTGTCGTCACTACCTTGTGATGCACCTCCCCATGGTCGTTATACTTCAGCTTCACCACCGCCATATAATCGGCCATATCCCAGTCCGCCCGCACCTCGGGGTCCTGAATCAGCGTATCCACAAACTGCGTGGCCTTCGGGTACGGCCCAAGAATCTCATACAACTGCTCCATCGACTCCTGTTCAAGCTGGTCGTAATCCCGCGATAACCGTATCTCCACCCCCTTGTTCACCAGCACCAAGTCCTTCTTCGCAACCGTCAACCTCGGCATCTTACCGCTCCTCTCTGTTTGATAGAATAAAACAGTCGCAGAGACAACAAGATACTACATCCAGGCACTATACGCAACTCGGCAACGCCCCAATCCATACCGCATTTGAGGCCCAGGAGGTGGGCCGGTAAGGGCAGAGGCAGACGGTTTGCGGAACGCAGTCCAGCCGTGTATATTATTCTTAATGATCCAAGAAGGATATTCATCGAGTTTGCGCCTTGCCGATAGGCGCAATAGTCCTCACTATGCCCAGATACGCACTCGCTAGACCGCCCGTTCAGACGAGGCGCCCCGTGTCGTTTCCCCGATCTCGTAGGTCTCACACTCGTCTGGCTGCTGTCTTCCTACTTGTCATAGTGGCTACCTTGCTTTGGTTGGTGATCGCCGGGGCCACATCGAGTAAGTCGCTTCTACTTTCTACACCGTTAAGCGCCATGCCCGACCTCGGCGACTATGCCTGGAACCCGCTGGGGCGCAACCAGTGGGTTGGGGTCTTGGTCCTGCTCCTCGCCGTTGAGGCGCTCGGATGGCTGGCGTGGCCTATTACCGCGACAGTTTGCCGGTGGTTGCCTGATCGCGGCTACCCTCTCTCTAAGACTCTCGCGCTGGTGCTGGTTGCCTGGGCGGTGTGGATGGCTGCCAGCCTGCATATTGCCCCCTTCACCGTCTGGAGCCTCCTGGCCGCGCTTGCCCTGCTGGCCTGCGGGTCATGGCTCGTCCTGCGCCGCACGCGCGCCGACCTGACCCAGTTCATGGCAACTCACCGAGGGCTTCTATTCGCGTGGGAGGCCCTGTTCCTGGTTGCCTTCGCCGCCTTGCTCCTGAGCCGCCTGGCAGACCCCGACCTCTGGAACGCTGTACATGGCGGGGAAAAGCCGATGGACTTCGGTTTCATCAACTCTATCCTACGAAGTGCCTGGATGCCGCCGCCTGACCCTTTCTTCGCAGGCGGTTACATCAACTATTACTATTATGGGCAATTCATCGTCGCGTGCCTCATCAAGCTAGTCGGCATCAC
>JBBSGN010000317.1:0-4456 GCA_038254085.1 Chloroflexia bacterium
CGATATTCTTCGCCACCATCATGTGCGGAAATAGGCCGGTGCTTTGTATGACATAGCCGATATGCCGCCGCAGGTCTGTCACCTTGAAGCTGCGCGCCTCTCGCCCTTCGATCAGGACGCGCCCGGCATCGTGCTCGTACAGGCGATTGGTCATCTTCAAGAGGGTAGTCTTGCCACACCCCGACGGCCCCAGCAGCACCACCAGGTCTCCCTCGGCTACGTCCAGGCTAACGTCGTCCACCGCAGCGTGGCTGGCGTTAGGGAAGCGTTTGGTTACATGCTCGAAGCTGATAGCCGGGGGGGGCGAGTTCTGAGTTTTGAGTTTTGAGTTTTGAGTTTCGGATATTGGTTGTGTCTGGCTTTCTACCATTTAATGACTCACATGTCTAAGCGCAGCATGATTTATTATACCCGCACGGCAAACCGTCCACTCAAAACTCAAAACTCAGAACTTACTTGAGAAGTCCCTGTTTTTGCAGCCATTCTTTGGCTACATCGGCGATCTCGCGCTTCTTGCCGTCTACCTCCCAGTTGAGGGCCGATATTTGGTCGGTGGTAATCTTGGGTGCGAGCGTGTTGAGGGTATCAGCGATCTTGGGGTACACAGCAAGCACGTCGTCGCGCACGATTGGGGCTATGTTATAGGGGCCGCCGTAGCCTTTGGGGTCGGCCAGCAGCACCAGATTATTGCCCGCGATGGGGCCTGCTGTGCTGTCGGCGGCGGCTGCGTCGGCCTGCTTATTCAGGAGCGCGGGGTACACCAGGTCGCCCGACTCGACAGCCTTGATCTCCTTGAAGTTACAGCCGCCGTAAATCTTTTGGAGGGCGGGCAGGGCGTCCTTGCGGTCCTTGAACTCGGAGCGGGCGATGATGGTGAGGTCTCCGGCCTTGGAGCAGAGATCGTCCAGGCTCTTGATGCCCTTCGAATCCGAGACTTCCTTGGTTGTGACTACGGCCTGGGTGTCGTTCATCGGCGATCTATCAAGCCATGTCAGCTTGAACTGCTGTTCGTAACCCTGCTTGACCGCATCGTAGGCTTGCTGAGGGTCTGAGATGGGGTCCTTTTTCAGAACGACCAAGAGGCCGGTGCTGGTGTATTCGGGGTAAAGGTCAATGCCGCCGTTGTCTCCGCCCTTGAGTAAGGCGGCTTGTGCGAGGTCGGTTGCGCCCAGGTTAAGCTTGCGGTCAATCGGTATGCCCGCGTTCTCCAGCACCTGCGCGTACATCTCGCCCACCAGTTCCGCCTCGGTGAAGTTCTTGGAGCTGACCACCACCTTGCGGCCATTGCCGCTGGCGGGCGTATTGCCTGTGCCTGCGGCTGGCGTGTTGTCTGTGGCGCCGGGCCCCGTAGTCGGGGTGGCGCTGGTGCCACATGCCGATAACAATGCGCTGAGGGCCATCAACGCTGCCACCATTAACATCCTGGTCTTCATAGTTTCCTCCTTTGAAACGCTAAAAGGTAAGTTTCCCATATCCTCTCAGGTTTGCGCGATGCTGTGCGCCTGGGTCTGGGTATAGGGTTTCCTATACGGCATTATAATATAGGAAAGGGTAACAGCGTTAGGTTAACGCTTGGGCGGCAGTTACAGATTGCCCCGACTGCACTGCGCCCTGAGAGGGAGGCGACACCTATTGCTGCTTGTTAGGGTAGCAAGAGATGTACCGTTGTCTGTTTAGTAGAACCAATCACAAAACGGCCGAGGCCGTTTTGTGATTGGTTCTATCTGCTCGGCTTATTAGAAGCTATCTCATAGAGGACAGCCGTCTCTTTAGTGAATAGACTACCCCTTGTCATTCCGCGCTTCGCTCGGAATCACTATCCTGAGTAGGATGTTTGGGATAGAGGGAAGTGCTAGCCAAGAAATTACTGGGGATAGTGATTCCGAGCGAAGCGCGGAATGACAAGGGTGAGTGGGCTGGCTAAAGAGACGGCTCTTGTTTGTGAGATGACCTCTAATCGGGGAACAAATCTTCTAAACTGGACTTTTCCGACTTGACTATGTTCTCGCCGATTCTTTTGGCGGCTTGCGTGCCGTCGGAGGTGAGGCTTTTGTAGAAGCCGGTGTCGAAGGAGCGCACGCGCAGAACTACCTCCATCGGCACGGCGTGGCCCATGACCATGACCTCTTGCTTGCTGTCGAGGGTGGCTAACAGGGCTTTTAGCTGGCTGCCGCCGCGCACGCCGGTGAATACTGCGTCTATATCCTTCTCGTCGTTGAGCAGGGCGGTGATGCGCGTGCCTATCTGACTCATCACGTCGTCGTCTATGCCGGACGGGCGCTGGTCTATCACCATGAGCGTGACCAGATATTTACGCATCTCCCGCGCAATAGTGCCGAATATAGTGGAGCTATCGCGGCCCAGGAACTTATGCGCTTCCTCGATAGTGATCATTAGCGGTTTGGGTTTGTCCGCGCCCTCACCCTTTTGCTCGTACTGCTCGGTCCATTCGACCCACTTGTTGTGTATACGCCTGGTGAGAATGTTGGCGACCAGCATGTAGGCGAGCGTGCTCCGGTACTGGCCGAACATCAGGATGACGTGCCTGCCTGCTTTCAGGTCGCTAATGAGGCCGTCTATGCCGGTGCCGACCGCCTGGTTGGAGCGAGCCACGAACTTGAAGTCGGCTATCGTCTCTAACCGTCGCTTTAGCGCCTCTACCGAACCCTGGTTTGCGCCGGTTTGCGTGCAGTACTCTTCGAGCATCTCGGGCGACATGTCCACCAGCTTTTCCACCCAGCCGGAGCCGAACTTGCGAGAGGCCTGGCGAGCGGTGATCATCATGGCCGATTCGCCTGGCATCTTGAGCTCGGCGGCTAGCGCCTCGATGTCCTCTATGCCGATGTCTCGCAGAGGTATGCGGATCGTGCCGTCGGCGTTGCGCTTGCGGCTGTCCTCTTCGTCCACCGTGTAGAGGGCCACGCGGCTCTTACCGAAGATGTCCCTCAGACCCTTGGCTATCAGGCCCGACTCCAGACGCTTCTCGGTGGCGTACTCGGAGTGCATGTCAAATATTAAGTTGGTGCAGCTATCGGACTTAATAAGCCCGGAGAGTAGGAGGCGGGCCAGCACGCTCTTGCCGGTGCCCGACCGCCCGAAGATGCCGTTAGACCTCTCCACGAACCGGCGCAGGTCAAGACAGATTGGGGCATCGGCGGCCATACTCTCGTCCAGTTCGCGGGGCGAGCCGATCACGAAGTGGTGCTTGTCCTCCGCGCCGAAGACGGTCTGATAGTCCTGCTGCCCGGCGGCGTAAGCCTGGCTGAAAGGGCCGGGAATGGTGCGGGCGGGGCGCGGTATGCCTTCCGGCGAAAGCTCTAACGCCGCGCGCACAGTGCATTCGGCATAGGTGGTGGAGCGCGAGAGGGTGTCGCGTATGAGTGGAGAGATAACGTCGGGCGGGTCCATGCCCACAGCCGGGTCGGTAGTCGCCAGCCGGAAGGAGCCTATGGTGCCGAAGAAGCGCACGTGCTGGCCCTCGACCACCACGAACTGCCCCTGCCTCAACAACTCGACCGGCTGCTCGCGGCGCAGGTGGACCGTCACACCGCGCTCGGTGTCGGCTGCCGTCACCTGGCCGAGGAGGGCATGAGCGAAGCGGCGGCCGGTGGGTTGGGCCTTGCCGTTGCGCTCGGCCTCCGTGCGGGCGATTAGCTGGGATACCAGGGTGTTGGCATCGTTGCTGTTGCTGCCGTTGCCGTTACTCTCCATTTATAGCCTCACCTTACCCACTGTCTCCGACACCCCGCCGGAGACTACAGCTTTCCCCTCGGTCAGCACGTCCAACGTCTTGAGGATCGCCAGCAAGCGGTCGTATTGCCCCTTCAATTGTCGCCCCAGGTACTCGGCGGTGGAGGAGAGCCAGGCTCGGTCGCCTCCCCTGGCTTTGTAGGCTCTGACGATGAGGTGGATCAGTACTTGGTCTATGTTGGTTGGCTCAGCCTCGGCAGACGAGAGAAGGAGCCGCAGGTAGTCGGGCCGGGCGGTGAAGGCGACAAGCTCTCTGTCCGAGGCCAGCCAGCACTTGTAATGGACGCGGGGCGGGCATTCGGGGTACGAGTAGATAGCTTGCCTGGCTTGCTCGGTATCTGCCTCGTTATAGCAACCGACCACCAGCGCGGAGAATTGCGAGCGGAGGGTGCGCTGCAAATCCGGGTATATCTGGTACACACCGCCGTCCTCATCCTCCAGACTCCCTTTAGCTGAGATAGGCCCCAGCCCCTCTGTTCGCGCCGAGCATACCACGCCCAGGACATTCTGCGCCGCTACCAAGCCACCGAGCGGAGGCGTGCTGTTCAACTCGTAGCTCTCAACCGTGAAGCTGCTATAGGAGGTGGCAATCACCTCGCCAAGTTGCTTGCGTTCATTGTGGGTGTTGTCCAATGGAAATCTCCTCGGTAGCCGGTGGTCGGTAAACAGTGAAAACCGGCTACCGGCTACCGACTACCGACTACCG
>JBBSGN010000318.1:0-4455 GCA_038254085.1 Chloroflexia bacterium
AAATAATTCAAAACTCAAAACTCAAAACTTTCAAGGAACTCGAATATTATGCGGCCTGTGGCTCCCCAGATTTCGTAGGGGCCGTAGGTGTAATAGTGGATGTGTTGGGTGAGGCCGTTGACGGTGCGTAGCTCGGTGCGGTGGATCGCTTCATCTCGTAGGGCACGTAGGGGGACTTCTATAACCTCGGCTACCTCGTGAGGGTTTGGACTGAAGACAATCTCCACAGGTTCCTGGCCCTGCTTCATGCGGGCGACCACCGGCGTTATGATGAAGCCGCTGACCGGCACGTAAACGTCCGGGAGCGCGCCCACGACTGCCACAAGGGTGGGGTCAACCCCAAGTTCCTCCTGGGTCTCGCGGAGGGCTGTATAGACTGTATCGGGGTCTGTGGGGTCTTGTGCGCCGCCGGGCAACGAAATCTGGCCTTTATGATGCTCTACCGCGTGGGTGCGCCGGGTAAATATCACATAGTCCTCGCCCGCGCGCTGGTAAATAAGCAACAGCACCGCCGCCCTGCGATAAGGCGTGCCCGCCCCAGGCCAGGGCCGGAGGTCGTTCGATGGGTCCGGTGGATTTGCTGACATCTACCTCCCTAATACCAAGTGCCGAGTATGCCGAGTACCGAGTTTGGTAGTCGGACCGTGAATGCGAGACCCAATTTCCCTTTAGCCGCTTGGCATTTATGAGATGATGTCTAGTAAGCAGAAATAGCTCATAACCCAACTGTCGCTCGGTACTCGGTACTCGGTACTCAGTCCTCAGCACTGAGATAGCCTTGCAGCCATAGATAGCCTTCCAGGTCGTCTTCGGGCTGAACGCCTGCCATGTCGGGGGCCATCGCGTGTTCGGCGGCGTATAGAGGCACGCTCATCTCGAAGTCGTCGGGGATCGCCAGTGTGATTGGGTAGACCCACAGGCGTCTGCCTGCGAGCTCGGCCAGCAAGACCTCGCTCTCGATGGGGCTGTGGAACCAGTAGTCGTCCACGTCGGCGGCCTGGGTCGCCCCCAGATTGGCGGACATGTAGGCGCGCGCCCCCTTCAGCGACACTTTAGCGCCCATGTCGGCCTCAACCTCGGCATCGGGAGCGCGACCCACAATGTAAGTGAACGCGCTCATGTAGAAGTTGTAGGTCTCTCCCACTTTGTATTTATCCCCGTTGGCGTAAAAGTGCGTGTCAAAGAAAGCTACGGTAGCCCCGTGACACTCGCCCACAATCTGCCCTTCCACCCCATTCGCCCAGGGCGCCAACTCCTTGACGGTTATCGCCCACACCGGCCCGCCAAGCGCGTCCGGGTACGCGCTCGCTATCTGCCTGTTCTTGACAAACACGCACACTCGCATGGGCGCTTCCATCGAATGGGCCGCCATGCCGCGCCCGCCGTCAAATTGATCGGGTTGCGGATCGTTGCGGGCAACGTCAACAATCAAGTCGAGCAAGGCGCTCTCGTCAATGGAGCGAAAGACACAGCCCCAGTGGTCGCCATGCCCACCCTCTTTAGGTTGTAATGTGGGCTGGGTCATTCAGTGATCGGTAGCCGTCGGTAGCCGGTGGTCGGTGGTCAACATGGGGAGATTATACCAGATGCAGGCTTCTGTAAACGCGCTTGACAGGGCAGACAGGCGGCTATATAGTGAGTACGCTATTAGAGTAGAGTTATTGCTTCGCTCAACTAGGAAGGCGGTCGTCGGTCGTCCGCCATCGAACTATGAACGAACGTTTATTCGTTGCACGTGAGCAGGAGCTTGATCGCCTCAACTCCTTCCTCGACCGCGCCCTTGAAGGGCATGGCGAGGTCGCCTTTGTGACGGGCGAAGCGGGCAGCGGCAAGACCACCCTCATCCACGAGTTTACTCATCAGGCGGAAGAGGCTCACCCTGAGCTAATTGTTGCCATAGGCAATTGCAACGCGCAGACCGGCCTGGGCGACCCTTACCTTCCCTTCCGCGAGGTACTTAGCACTCTTACCAGCGGCATCGAGGCAAAGGCGGCGCGGGCTGCCACAGGCGAAAGCGCCAGCGGCCTGCGCCGGTTCCTCGCTCGCTCAGGGCAGGTGCTGGTGGAGCTTGGCCCCGACCTGGTGGACGTGCTAATTCCAGGCTCCAAGCTGATTGGGCTGTTCGGCAAGACCATTGCCGAGAAGGCCGGTTGGATGGACGAGCTAGAGAAGTTGACCCAGCGTAAGCGCGAACGGCCCGCCCTGGGCGAGAGCGCCGTTGACCAGAACCGCATATTCGAGCAGTACACCAACGTCCTCAATGCCCTGGCCGCCGAGCAGCCGCTCATACTGATACTCGACGATTTACAGTGGGCCGACGCGGCCTCCATCAGCCTCCTATTCCACCTGGTCAGGCGCATTGACGACAGCCGCATCCTCATCCTCGGCACGTATCGCCCCGACGAAGTAGCCCTGGGCCGCGACGGTGAGCGCCATCCGTTAGAGAAGCTAGTGGCCGAGTGCAAGCGCTACTTCGGCGACATCGTGATAGACCTCGGCGAGAGCGAGCAGTCCAACGGCAGGCAATTCGTAGATGCTCTGCTCGACGCGGAGCCAAACGCTCTCGGTGAAGTTTTCCGGCAGGCGCTTTTCCAGCACACAGGCGGCCACCCCTTGTTCACGGTGGAGTTGCTGCGTACCATGAAAGAGCAGGGCGACCTGGTAAAAGATTCGGAGGGGCGTTGGGTCGAGGGGCCGAGCCTTGATTGGGAGATGCTTCCCGCGCGAGTAGAAGGTGTAATCGAGGAGCGCATTGGTCGCCTTGAGGAGGAAGAGCGCGAGATATTGAATGTCGCCAGCGTGGAGGGGCAGGACTTCTTCGCGCAGGTGGTCGCCCGCGTGCAAGACATGAAGGAGCGGCAGGTGTTGCAGGACCTCTCGCGCGACCTTGAGAACCGCCACCGTCTCGTGCGCGAGCTTGGGGAGGTGCGGGCAGGTCGCCAATACCTGGCCCGCTATGGCTTCACACAGACTATATTTCAGCAGTATCTATATAACGAACTTAGCGGCGGTGAGCGGCGCTTGTTGCACGGCGAGATCGCCCGCGTGCTGGAGGAGTTATACAGCGGCGACACGAGCGAAATCACCCTGCAACTGGCTCACCACTACGCCGAAGCGGGCGACACCGACAAGGCGGTTGACTATCTGCTGGAAGCGGGTAATATGGCCCGGCAGCTATATGCCAATGAGCAGGCGATTGACTACTTCCAGCGTGCCCTCGCCATGTGCGAAGAGGCTTCGGCAGGCAAACGGGCAGAGGTGGCGGCTCACATATACGACGACATGGGCGATGTGCTGGAACTGAGTGGGCAGCACGAGAAGGCTAGGGCCGCTTTCGAGAGCGCGCTGGCCCAGATTCCGAAGGGCGACCCGGTGTGGCTCGCCAAGCTGCACCGCAAGGTCGGCAAGACCTGGGAGCCACAGCGCGGCTACGACGAAGCTCTAAACGCCTACGCCACCGCCGAGGCTGCTCTAGGAGATGAACCGCCCGACCACTCGCTCGGTTGGTGGCAGGAGTGGGTTCAGCTACAGCTTGTGCGGATGTGGATATACCATTGGCGCGGGCAGTGGCAGGAGATGAACGCCCTGGTCGAGAAGATACGCCCAGCCGTGGAGCAGTACGGCACGCCCCCTCAGCGCTCCAAGTTCTTCACGGCGCTGGTCCTCACAGCCTTTGGGCGCGACCGCTACACTGTCTCCGACGAGACGCTCGCCAACGCCGAGGTCGCGCTGACGGCTATACAGGAGGGTGGCACGCCGGGCGAGATAGCCCTCACACAGATCGTGCTGGGCTTCTCACACCTATGGCGCGGAGAGCTTGACGAGGCCGAAGAGCATATGCAAGATGCGCTCAAGTTGGCCGAGCGGACGAAGGACATCACCGTGCAGTCGCGCTGTCTGAGCTACCTGACGCTGGTTTGCAGGAAGCGCGGGGCTGTCGAGCAGACAAGGCAGTATTGCCAGCGCACGATGCAGGTGGCCTCGGCGGGCCAAATGCTGGAAGACATAGGGGTGGCGCGAGCCAATCTAGCCTGGGTGGCCTGGCGCGAAGGGAATATGCAGGGGGCTTGGGAGCAGGGGCAGGGCGCGCTCGAACTATGGCGCAAGCTGCCGCTTGTGTACGCCTTCCAATGGACCGCGCTTTGGCCGCTGATTGGCGTGGCCCTCGCACAAGGTAACACCGCAGAAGGGGTCGAATATGCCCGCGCATTGCTCGAACCGAAGCAGCAACGCCTCCCCAACGCCCTTATGATCGCCGCCGAAGAAGCCGTCAAGTGCCACGACGAAGGCCAGACCGATGCCGCCGCCCGCACGCACCTCAAGCAGGCGCTCGATATGGCGGGGGAGCTAGGGTATTTGTGACAACTCCGCAACGGCTAAAGCCGTGCAGCTTCTACAGTTTTTCACTGATGCATTGTTGCCCCAATGCAATTAGGTTTGCACTATGAGAGCTAC
>JBBSGN010000319.1:0-4444 GCA_038254085.1 Chloroflexia bacterium
CTTCTCGTGAATAGATGTCCACTCGTTCCACAACTGTAGATTTGACTTCGTATACTCGTCCATACGCCCCCACGAAATGGTCAGTCCAGCAGCTTATACACGAAGCGCAGCATAGACCTGGCTTGCTCGATCTGCTGCTCTATCACAAGAGAACCGTGGCCCGCGTCGAACCATTCAAGCTCGACGGGCTTGCCCAGGGCACGCATCCGCTCGGCGTACACCTCGATAGGGCGTGCGGGGCAGCGGGTGTCGTTGTGGCCCGCGATGATGAGCACGGGCGCGGAGACGTTGTCAACGTAGGTGAGGGGCGAGCCGGCCGTGTAACGCTCCGGCACTTCCTCGGGCTTGCCGCCGAGCAGCAGCTCGTCGTATGCCTGCAGGGTGCCCGCAGAGTCCTCGTGGTTCATCTTCCAGTCCACCACGGGCACGAGGGCCAACCCCCCTGCCCACAGCTCAGGGTACTTGCCAAGGGCCATGAGGGTGAGGTAGCCGCCGTATGAGCCGCCCTGTGGCACGATCCTGTTGGGCTGCGCGATGCCTTGCTCCACCAGCCAATCACGGGCGGCCACCATATCCTCGACCTCCCAATGCCCCAGGTCGCCCCGGATCTGCTCCTCGAACTCGCGTCCAAAGGTGGTCGAGCCCCGATAGTTGATCGTCAGGAAGGCGAAGCCATGGTCGAGCCACATCTGGCTCGATGCGGAGAAAAGGTCGTTCGCGACGGATGTAGGGCCGCCGTGGGTGTTCAGGATGGTGGGAAAAGGCCCTTCCCCGCCGGGCAGCCCCAGCCAGCCCTGGATCTCCTGGCCATCGGACGAGGTGAAGCTGACCGAGCGCCACGCATGGCCGGGAGGAACCTCGCCCGCGTTGAGTACGTCACGGCGATAAGCGCCGGTGCGGGCGTCGAGGGCCACGACCCTCGAAGGGTGGGTCGAGTCCTCCCAGTCGGCATAGATTTCCCCGCCGGGCGCGAAATAGGGCGGGTAGAAAAAGGCGTAAGTCCCACTCGGGTGCTCCAGGCGGGTCAGCGCGCGCTCTTGCATGTCATAAAGGTAAAGTTGTTGCACCGCCTTGCTGTTGTGCACGAGCAGGATGTGACGTCCGTCCTCCGACCAGTCGGCGGGTTGCACCTCGCCCTCCAGCTCGCCAATCCCCAGGTCGACGCGCTCACCCGTGCTCACGTCCCAGACGAGAGGGCGGTTAACCCCGCTGGCGTTGCTCATCGCCAGCAGGCGCAGGTCGCCCAGCGGCGAGAACAGACGCGGCTCGATGCTGCTTCCCGGCCCGTCCCACAGCTCTCCCAGCTCGCGCCCCGTGCGGTCGAGGGCCAGCAGCCGGAAATGTTGAGGGTCGCCCTCAGGGGGGACAGATACGACCAGGGCCTCGCCCCGGTTGGAGATGGCCGGGCCGCTGTAGATAAACGGGGAGGTATGCACCAGCCGGGGTTCGCCAACCTCGCCGTTCTCGGCTGGCTCGATCGCGTAGAGCTGCATGCCCCGGTCCTCACCTTCAGCCACCGACAGGCCTATGAGGTTGCCCGCCCTGCTGACGGCTATCTCGAAAGAGCTGTAGGCCGGGAGCCCGGGCGTGAGGTCTTGTTCCTCGCCGCCCTCGAAAGGTACGCGCACGTAGTGCCCCAGCTCATTGCCCTGCCGGTCGACCAGGTAGTAGATGTATCTCCCGTCCGGCTGGACGTAGCCGAATATCTTGCCCGTCGGGTCGCTCGTGACCTGGCGTAGCTCACCAGTGGGTACATCCCAGGCGTGGATCTGGTATCGGCCCGGCTTATTGGTCACCACCAGCCCTCGATGGGGTGCGGCCTTCGCCAACCGGCTGTAGAGTACCACCGGCGCTCGAAAGCGCTGCTCCCAGGGTGCGTGAGCGTCCAGTTGGGGTTCTTTGAGCATAGTAACTCCTTGTCAGCGAGAATAGTTGTCTCCCCCAGAATACCACAACAGGGCAAGCTGATAACCGCATAGAGGTCACCGGCATAGGTGCTCAGAATTGGGGTGTAGGGGCGAGGCATGCCACGCCCCTACAAAGGGTTTTCCTCCACCTCAAATCTGATCGCTTACTTACCTGCTCACGTTACGCAACGAGCTCGTAGACGCGCCGAAGATTCGTAGGGGTAGGTCTTGTGCCATTGTCTCCAACTAATGCCTCGGGGCCACCCCGCCCGGCGACTAATGCACTTTAACAAAAGAATCAGGTAGAAGCAGGAGCAAGCCCGACATAGCGCAGCAACTCCTCAGAACCGTCAGCGTATTGGTCAAGAAAGTTGTCAATGCAAGAGCGCAAAGCAACGACATCATCAGCCAAAGCGTGCATGTGCAACTTCTCCTGCCGCATCTTGCGCCACAGCTTCTCTATGGGGTTTGTCCATGATGCATAGGTGGGCAGGGGTACCAACTGGATCGGAAGGTGCAACTCTCCCCACTTGCGCTGTGCCGCTTTGCTCGGCTGTGTAGGCCAGTTAGCAGGTACACGCTGCCTCATCAACTCCACCCATCGGCTGTGCTGAGGCTCAAGTGCCACCAGCACGTCAGGGTGTACATGCACAGGCCAGTTGTCAAGCACTACATAGATGCGCTGTGCATCTGGATAAGCCTCACGCACTTTGATGTAGAAGCGCACCAACTGTGTGGTGCTAACTCGCCCTCGCAGATAGACCACCTGAGCAGTCAGACCATCTAGCCCTCCAACTACTCTGGTCTGAACATTGGAGTGGGGGCTGAGCCTAGCCAAAGGTTGGTAGTGCCCTCTCTGCTCATAAGCTTGAGATACCGTTGGTTGCAGCCACACTGTCACCTGGTCCATGAAAAGCACCACTATTCTGCCTGGGTTAGCTCTTGCTTGCACTTTGGCCTTCTCCACATCAGCTAGCTTCTCGAAGTAGTTGGGATCGGGCGAATGGATGTACTGGCGAGCATGCTTCCACACGACACCTAGTCGGTGAAGTAACTGCCACAACCCAGGCAAGCTGACAGATGCCAGACCTGACCAGCCTAGTGTGTCACACGCTGACCTGATCGACGACAGTGTCCACCTGGCTCGCTGTTGGTTGTACAGATGTGGGTCCTGTCTGACCAGGTAAAGCAGGGCGTCGCGAGCGTTTTGTCGATCCTGTAGCTGAGGGGGAAAAAGAGTAGGCGGACTTGCGACCTGCTCCCGGCTTGACCTTCAACCCCTCGACACCTTGTGCTTGGAAGGCGTTGAGCCATCGGTATACCGTATCTGGTTGGCGAGGGCGCAGCAGAGCCTGACGAGCTACTTGAGCGGTGGGCACGCCAGCAGCGATCTTGAGCAGTGCAGATGCTCTCTCTCGCAAGTATGGCTTGGACGAGGCATCTCGTAAGCGGATCAGCTGCTGGTGCTGCTCCTCAGTGAGCACTAATCGCCTGATGGTAGGCATTGGCTTTTCTCCCAAAGTTGATGCCCACTCTCGCAGCATTACTTGTTCCTTTGTACCTGATTCTTTTGTTAAAGTGCATAATCACGCCCTCTATCCGCACCCAAATGTCGAAAATGAATAGACCCTGCCACTTACGTACCGCACTTTGCGCCTGCATTCTCTCCTATGTTATACTTCGCTCCACACGCGCCTACGGGCGCGCAGTTTACGATGTGGGGGTCTAATTCGTTATTATGGAGCCAACGGCTCAACGCCAAACGTCCTCTGCCACGCCCGACCAGGAACCGTATTTGTCGGTGGTCATACCGGCCTATAACGAGGCCGCCCGCCTGCCTTCCACTATCAACAAGGTTATGACCTACCTGGAAGGCCGCAATTATCCCTATGAAGTGCTGGTGGTAGACGACGGCTCGCAGGACCGCACCGCCGCCCTGGCCGAAGAGGCTGCTGCCCGCTATCCTCATCTCTGTGTGATTCGCAACCCGCACCGGGGCAAAGGCTACGCGGTACGCACAGGCATGCTGCAAGCGCGGGGCCGCTTTATTCTCTATTCGGACGCCGACCTCTCCGCGCCAATAGTGGAGATAGAGAAGCTGCTTCCCTACCTCGAAAGCTCCTATGAGGTGGCAATCGGGTCGCGCGAGGGCGTGGGGGCGATGCGCTACGACGAGCCTGCCTACAGGCACCTGATGGGCCGTGTCTTCAACGGCTTTGTGCGCCTGGTGGCTCTCCCTCAGTTCAGCGATACGCAGTGCGGCTTCAAGGCCTTCCGCCGCGATGCTGCCTATTCTCTCTTCCGCGCTCTGCACCTGTACGGCGAAAAGGCGGGCGACGTGCAAGGGGCCATGGTCACCGGCTTTGACGTAGAGGTGCTTTACCTTGCGCTTAAATGGGGGTACAAGATCAGGGAAGTGCCGGTCAAGTGGTACTATTCGCCGGGCAACAACGTCAACCCCCTCAAAGACACCTACCGTATGCTCAAGGATATAGCCAAAGTGCGCCTCAACGACGTGCGCGGCCTCTACCAAAAGC
>JBBSGN010000320.1:0-4439 GCA_038254085.1 Chloroflexia bacterium
CAGACGCCGCCCTATTCGTTATGAAGAACTTGTTGGGTAATAGCTGCGCCAAAGGGTGTTTGGTTTACTTTCTGGCGCTTGTCGTTATTGTCGCGCTGACTGCCGTCGGGTTGGGTGGGCTGAAGGGTAAGTTTGGGGTAAACGCGCAGGGTACGCGGCCACAGGTGACCACCCTCGCTATCCCGCAGACACCCGTTATCACCATACCTGGGCAGGGGAGCATAGGCGTGGGAAACGGGCCGGTGGTGATTAATATCGAGCCGCCTATTCTTATCGCGCCTACTCCGACCGCCGCGGCCGCGCCGCCTCCTGCGGTCGCGGCGCCAGCCGCGCAAGCTCCCGCGCAAACGCAGGCGCTAGGCGGGTCAATCAGCGGTGACGCGGTAGCGCCATTCTACATCGTGCAGCCGGACGATACGTTGTGGGGCATTGCGCGCCAATACGATGTCACGGTGGATGCTCTGCGGGCGGCCAATAGCGTGACCGACAACTTCATCCAGGCGGGCCAACTTCTCTATTTGCCGCAGGCAGGCCAAACGCAGCCCGCGCCTGCGCCCGCCCCACAACCTGCTCCGGCCCAACCTGCTCCACAGCTCAACCAGGATACCGGCACGATGCCCGATATGCCGCACACGGGCATAAGTAACACCCCGTAGGTCGGAAAGTTGTTGAAGCGTGTTCTCATGGCATCAAAAGGCAAGTCGAAAGATAATGTCTCGCGGGCGACCGGAGGTTTTGTCTTGTCGTGCTTGCTACTCCTTCTTGTCTCCGGGTGCGGCCCCACTACCCAGGCCAACGGCGACAAGGTGAAGCTGTTGATCACCCCCGTCGCCACGCCCACCGCCACCCAGGCCGCGCAGCCGACGGCAGCCCCTGTTACCTATACGGTAAAGCCGGGCGATACGCTGTCGGGCATAGCCGACCTGTTCGGCGTGACCGTGGACGACATCGTGCGCGTGAACAACATCGCCGACCCTAACTCGCTGGCCGAGGGACAGATGCTGAAGATACCGGGACGGTCTCCTGAAGGCACGCCCACCGAACAAGCGAGCGGCACGCAGACCCCTGGCGGCCCGGCCTCTCCCATATTGCCGCCGCCCAACGTTACCCCACCACAGGGGCCGACCACTACCCAGCCAACCCCAGGAGCCAAGTAAAAGGCTTACAGGTGATCGTTATAAGCAGCTACCTGGCCGTGCTACCTGGCCGTGCTACCTGGCCGTGCTTTGTAGAGTTGTTCTTTTGCCTTACAACCCCGTGGCCGACTTTGCATCAGCTCCAGCTATTTATATGTAAGTGCCGACAAATTGTGATAAATGTGCTATAGTAGCGTTGCGCTAATCTCACCACTGCTGGTATTGATGCCACCAGTGCCCGCGTTCCAGGAGTCACATCCTAGTTCGCTCACTTTTGGCTCTTCCGCCGGTTAGATAGCGACGGGTTGCGATTGCTGTGCTTCGCCCCGACCTGTTGGGCCTGGCAGTGCGCTACTACGTTCGCCTTCCTGAGGAGACCGTTGCCAAGAAAGGCTTTACATGAGTTGGTGTAATTTGACCTATCTAACATATTATTCGACGTTGCAGCAGATTGGAGAGATTAATGCTGGATCAAGTAGTAGACATGGCAGAAGTAGTAAAGGTGACGCAGAAGACCCCGATAGGTAAGAACGATTACGCACGGTTGAAGGCACTCGTAAACGAGGCCGGACTGCTCAAATCACAGGGAACATATTATGCGGTCAAGATAGCGTACACGTTGGGCATGTTCGCGGCAGGCATTGCCTTGCTGTTTTTCCTGACCGGCTGGGCGCGGGTGCTTATTGTGGCCCCGTACCTGGCTTTCGTATGCGCGCAACTCGGCTTCCTGGCACACGATCTAGGACACAAGCAGGTGTTTCCTTCTACCAAAGTCAACAACTGGGCCGGAAAGCTGCAGGGCAACGTGCTGGTGGGGATGAGCCTGTGCTGGTGGAACGACAAGCACAACGCCCACCACGCCAACCCAAATCACGATGGTATGGACCCGGACATAGATATTCCGTTCATGGCCTTCTCGGAAGAGCAGGCGTTGCGTAAGCGCGGCCTGGCTCGTCTTGTCGCTGCGTACCAGGCTTTTCTCTTCTTCCCGGCCCTCACATTCACCGTGTACAGTATGCAGATCGCATCGGTACTGTTCACGTTCCGCAAACAGTACAGGTGGCGCGTCCCCGACATAGCGATGCTGTGGGTACACTTCGCGCTTTACTATGGGGGTCTGCTGTTACTGCTGGGGCCGTTGCAGAGCCTGGCGTTCGTCCTGATCCACAGGGGCCTGCTGGGACTGTTTATCGGGGCGGTTTTCGCGCCGAATCACAAAGGTATGCTGGTAGTCGGCAAGGACGATACAAAGTTGGACTTCTTGCGCAACCAGGTACTGACAGCCCGTAGCGTGCGCTCTACGCCCCTGATTGACTTCCTGTATGGCGGCCTGAACCACCAGGCGGCCCACCATCTCTTTCCGAGTATGCCCCGCAATAAGCTGCGCGACGCGGCGGAAATAACCAGGCGGTTCTGCGCCGAGCAGAATGTGTCCTACCACGTGACGGGTGTGCGCCAGTCGTTCAGGGAGATATTGCAAAGCCTGCACGAGACTTCCGCCCCGCTGCGAGGCGCGCCTCCCTTTATTCAGGGTGCGGACAGCGGCGTGCGGCAGCCGAGTTGAGCGTCTTCAAGTACCGTTTCAAGAACGAGGGCGTAGTAGCGGATTAGCCGAGGACCGCCAGGTGTTGCCGAACTGGCCGTGGGCTTTGCCCGCCGCCTTTCCCACTTATAAGTTTTGCAGCTTCGCCAGCAGTTCAGGCGTCCGGGGCACGATGCCGAGCTGCTGCCAGTAGCCGAGCCTATCCCACAGGTTCCAAGTCTCGACTATCTTGCCGTCGGCTATCCGGTCTATGCTGACACTTTTTGTGGTTACCTGCTTGCCGCTCTTATGGGTGCTGACGGTCGTGGCGATGCTGAGAACTTTGTCGTCCCCGACTTCGAATATCTCATCGAGGGTAGTGTGCTGCTCAGGGAACATCTCACGCTCATGCGCGTCATATTTAACCATGTCTTCCTGCTTGAACTCGGTTTCGTAGCCTAGCGGCTCCCCGGTCACGGGATCCACTGCGTCGTACAGTGTGTGACTGGTTAGCGTAGGGGCGACAAACTGAGAGGCCGCGTCCATGTCGCGGGCGTTGCCTGCGTCCACAAGACGCCTGACGATGTCCATATTACCTACCTTAACTGCTTCCATGACCTTGTCCTCCTGTTCACTTTGCGATATAGTGTCCGCCCAACACAGACGGTTTGGCGCACATTATCACACCGCCCGAAGGGTTTGTCAATAGCGTCCTTCGTCCTCCTTGACAAGTGCGCGTTCCCAAACTTATACTAACATTGGTAGCTAGACTCTATGGAGCTACCTGTATGGTCACGAACCCATCGCCTGGAAACGCGCACCCACCCTCATGGCCGAGCAACGACTAATCCGCAATTTCTGCATCATCGCGCACATTGATCATGGCAAGTCCACGCTTGCCGACCGCCTGCTTGAGATAACCGGCACCGTCTCCAAGCGCGACATGGTCGAGCAGGTGCTGGACTCTATGCCCCTCGAACGAGAGAAGGGCATCACCATCAAGGCGCGCGCCGTGCGGATGATCTACAAGGCCGACGACGGCGAGACTTACGAGCTTAACCTGATTGACACGCCCGGCCACGTGGACTTCACCTATGAAGTAAGCCGCTCGCTGGCGGCGTGCGAGGGCGCACTGCTGGTCGTGGACGCCACTCAGGGGATCGAGGCCCAGACCCTTGCCAACACCTACCTGGCCCTGGAGCATGATCTTGCTATCGTGCCAGTGGTCAACAAGATAGACCTACCCGCCGCCCAGCCGGAGATGGTGGCCGACGAGATCGAGAACGTGATCGGCTTGCCCCGCGACCAGGTGATTTTCGCCTCGGCTAAAGAGGGCACCGGCGTCAAAGATACGCTGGAGGCCATAGTTCGGGAAGTGCCCCCGCCCGCAGGCGACCCAGACAGGCCACTCCGCGCTCTTATATTCGACAGCCATTATGACGCCTACAAGGGCGTAATAGCCTACGTGCGGATAGTAGACGGCGAAGTGACAGTAGGCGAGCCGCTAACCGTGATGGCAACCGGCGCGGCCACCGAGGCACAAGAGGTTGGCGCATTCAACCCTCTTATGATCTCCACAAAGAGCCTCAAAACGGGAGAGGTAGGGTATATAGCCACAGGCCTCAAAGTGGTAAGCGAGTGCCAGGTAGGCGACACCCTAACATCTGCCAGCAAGCCCGCCGCCGAGCCGCTGCCCGGCTATCGCCCCGTCAAGCCGATGGTCTTCGCCGGCCTCTTCCCGGTGGACAGCGAGGACTATCAAAACCTGCGGGAAGCCTTGG
>JBBSGN010000321.1:0-4399 GCA_038254085.1 Chloroflexia bacterium
CGTCGCCAACGCGCCCATCTTGCCAACCCTATCCTCAAGGGTAATCTCTGTCTCCTATTTTAATCACTCCTTGCAGGCGCAATTCACGGGCAATCAAAGGTTCCACTAAACGCCTATATGAGGACGACCTCGCCATGACCTCTCCATATAGGTGTTATAATATAGTAGTTGGCGAACTTCATGCTTCCCACCGTCCATCGCCTCATGCTGTGCTTCCCTCCTCCCGGGATGGCTATTCTGTTTCCTAAAGGAGAACGGTGCCATGAAAGAGCCGTTTGCCAGGATTAGAGGCCTGGCACTGTCTTTACAAGCGTGGAAAGGGGGCAGGAGCGCAACGCCAGGCTGGTTGCTCACTCTGGTCCTCTTAGTTGGTTGGTTGTGGGAGGCAAGTATCGCCCCAACGTCGGCGAGTGGCTCTAGGGTACAGCGTTTGGCCTGGGAAACAGCTAGCCTGCAATCCTTGTACACTTGCCCGGGTAGTCCAGCCCAGTGCTTCACGGATGTCACCCCCGATAACCCATCCTTCGACTACGCCAACCGCCTATACGAGCAGGGGATCGTGAGTGGCTACAACTGCGGCGGGGCAGGCGAGCCTTGCGACCCGCAAAACCGCCCCTATTATCGCCCGTCCAACGGCGTAACGCGCCAGCAGATGGCAAAATATGTTGACGATGCGCGCCGCCTGCCGGGCATCCACATAGACACCCCCACCGAAGACCAGCCTATTTTTGCCCACACCGGCGTTTATAGTGGCACGGCGATATACGGGCAGAGTGACACCGGCAACGGTATAACCGGGCAATCGTCCAGTGACCTGCTCAGTGGCGTGGTGGGCACTAATACCGGCCAGGGTACGGGTGTATACGGCTTCAGCCTGGGCGATGCCGGTTTCGGCTACGGCGTGTACGGCAGCAGCAGCCGCAGTCAGGGCATAGGGGTGGCGGGTTGGAGTCCGGGACATATCGCGGTGGCTGGCTATACGATTAGCGGCACAGCAATGTACGGCGAGAACGACACCAACGGAAACGCTGGTCTCTTTATTGGCAATGTTCAGGTAAACGGCACCCTCAGTAAGAGCGCCGGTTCGTTCAAGATAGACGACCCTACTGACCCGGCTAACAAATACCTATACCACTCATTCGTAGAAAGCCCCGACATGATGGACCTCTATAACGGCAATACCACCCTGGACGGCCGGGGCGAGGCGTGGGTGGAGATGCCGGCGTGGTTTCAGGCGCTCAACCGCGACTTCCGCTACCAATTGACCTGCATAGGCGGCTTCGCCCCCATCTATGTCGCGCAAGAGATAGAAGCGAACCGTTTCAAGATTGCGGGGGGTAAGGCGGGCCTGAAGGTGTCATGGCAGGTGACCGGCATTCGGCACGACCCGTATGCCGACAAACACCGCATTCCGGTCGAGCAGGATAAGCCAGACCAAGAGCGCGGGCTGTATCTGCACCCCGACCTGTACGGGCAGCCGGACAGCAAGATGGTAGGCAGGGTAAACGGATTGGGACATTAGTGCTGCTTCGTAGCTCAACAGGGGAGTTCCAAACTCGCCTTTATGCCTTTGTCATACTGTTCGCCTCCCTGGCGGCTCTACTGGCCGGCTTCCTCCCGCGCTTCCCCGTACCCCAGCCACCTCCTACACCTACCCCCACGCCAATCCAAAATCCAAGATCTGAAGTCCAAAACCAGAAAATCGGGTTGCACACCCGCCTGACCGACGAGCCGGACCCGGATAACATTAAGCGTGAGTTCACCATGCTGCGCGATATGGGGGCAACCTGGGCCACCGAGTTCTTCCCCTGGGCTTACATACAGCCTTCGGACCGCAACCATTTCGATTGGGCGCACGCCGACATGGTGGCCGATGCCGCCCAGGCTGCTGGAGTTACACTGCTGGTGCGGATAGACTCGGTGCCGGGTTGGGCGCGGCCCGCCAACAGCACATGGAAGTACCTGGACCGCGACCACTACCAGGACTATGGCGATTTCGTGTTCGCGTTCGTGTCGCATTTTCGGGGTCGCATCTCGCACTACATCATCTGGAATGAGCCTAACACCTCCGCCGAGTGGGGCCAGCGCCCGCCCGACCCGGCAGGTTACTCGGACCTCTTGAAAATTGCCTACAAGCTGGCGAAGGAGGCCGATCCAACTTGTGAAGTGCTGCTGGCGGGGCTGGCTCCCAACCTGGAGCGAGAAGGGAGTGCGGTCGCGCTCGATGACCTTACCTACTTAAACAAGTTGTATGATGCGGGGGCTGCGCCCTACTTCGACGCTGTGGCCGTACACGCTTACGGGCTGTTATCCCCTCCCGACGACCCGTCCAGCCCGCGCAAGCTGAACTTCGCCCGCGCAGAAGAAACATACAAGATAATGGCAGCGTGGGATGACACCGCCAAGCCGGTATACATAACCGAAGGGGGTTGGAACGACAGCCCACACTGGTCCTACGCGGTAACGCCGCCACAACGGGTAGAATATACATTAGGTGCGTACCGCAAGGCCGAAGCAGACTGGCCCTGGTGCAAGGCGGTCTGCCTGTGGGCCTCGCGCTTCCCGAAGCCGCAGTACACCTACTTCGACAACTACAGCTTCCTCACGCCCCACTTCATCCCCAAGGCGGTCTATCTGGAAGTGCAGAAGTATGCGACGGGGCAGTAGTCGGTAGACGGTAGTTGGTAGTTGGTAGTCGGTGATCAGAGATGTTTTCTATGCGGCGGTGGTTGGTTGATGTAATTCTGGTTGGTGCGATGGTGTTGGTCGGGCTGCTGGTGTGGGCCGGGCAGCAGCGCCCGCCCGACCGCTATCTGGAGAAGATAAAGGCCGCCGGGGTGCTACGGGTGGGCCTCGACCCTACATACCCGCCCTTCGAGACGATCAAGGACGGCAAAGTGGAGGGGTACGACGCAGAGTTGGCCCGCGCCATCGCTGCCGACCTGAGCGTGCGCGTCGAGTTCGATACGCTTGCCCTCGATACGCTGTATGACGCACTGGCGGCGGGCAAGGTGGATATGCTGATCTCGGCGCTGCCCTTCGTGTACGAGCGACAGGCCGACGTGCGGTACTCGGCACCTTATTACCAGGCCGGGCAGGTGCTACTCGTGCGGGCCGGTGACAAAAGCATCGGGTCAGTGGCCGATTTACGGGGGAAAAGGGTGGGGGTCGAGCTTGGCTCGGCTGCCGACACCCAGGCGCGCCTGTTAGCCCGGACCGCCATGCCGGATATGCAGCTTGACTCCAGCTATAACTCGCCCCAGGAGGCCATGGCTACCCTGTCCAAAGGCGAGCTAGACGCGGCGATAACCGACAACACCTCAGCACAGGCATACCTGCGGGACCACCCCAATTCGCTCACCCTCCCGACTCCGCCCATCACGGACGAGCCTTACGTGGTGGCGATGCCGGTGCAAGCCACTGGCCTGTCGGCCAGCGTGGACGCGACGATAGAGCGCCTGCGAGCGTCGGGGGAGCTGGGGAGGATGATGGGGCTAGCAGGCCACTGAACGCAGGTTTCACCAGTTAGCGATAGCGCAGCGCGTCCTCTGCCGCCTCTGCCGCCTCTGCCGGTCGAGCTTCCGACTTTAGCACTGTCTGATCTGATTGCAACGCAAGTTGCTCCATTATCCACATGCGAATCAGAGTTTGGTAACCTATTCCTCGCCGATGTGCTACTACCTTCAATTGATTGATGATTTCGGGTTCCAACCTTAATGAGATCAGCGTTTTGCGGGGGCGCGCATCCACGAGTTTCTCGTCCACCTCCACAGTTGCATCAAAAAAATCTGTAGAGTCATGGGTGTCCCAAAAACCAGCCTCTTCTAAGTCGCTGTCGAACTTTGGTATTTTAGGCATCGTCTTACTCCTCATTTTCGCGCGTAATAACGGCGTTCAGACTCAGTCATGTCACGAGCAGTTATTATCTTTATGTGACTCCTCCTCCAAGCGTATACTACGAACAAATATCGCCCATCGTCCGTGCGCCCGTATAGCCAGTATTTAAGCTCTTCAACACGTCGTACCTTCGTAGGATGATTGTAAAAACACTCCTCAACCTCTGCTGGATCAACTCCATGCTTCTCTATAATCTTTGCTTCTATCTCCTCAGTCCATATAAACCCATCAAAGGAACGGTCCAAGTAATGCTCCACATGGCTTGATGATAGCCTAACAACAATTGTATACATATTATATACAAACCGATTCAGATGCAATATGTTTCACACTAGGAGCACCCGGATATTTGCCGGAGTTACTGGTGATTACCCACATCTCATGAAGGAGTAGCAAAGCTCTGGCCGCTGTGGTAAGAAGGGAGTGACGAACAACCTTCACCAACCATAGGAGGACAGAGCCTTGTGTAACCACATTCTACCGATAGCGCAGGTGCTTGCCA
>JBBSGN010000322.1:0-4393 GCA_038254085.1 Chloroflexia bacterium
CAGCAAGCAGCCTCTGGCCGATAACACCCGCCGCACCTATCGTGTTCGCGTCACCCAATACTGCGCCTTCCTGGAGACCTACCCCACTCGTTATGGAGATCCATTACGGGAACGACCCCCCCCGTGACTACGCTGTCCGTGACTTCAAAGCACACCTGCAAACCGTTCGCCATGCCAAACCCAGTTCCGTCAATCTCACCCTGGCAGTTCTGGATCACTTTTATCGCTCCCTCAGCCTCGGCCCACCCAAGGTCGACCGCGAGGACTTACCTCAACAGGCTCCGAGAGCGCTGGAACCAGAAGAGCAAGTGCACTTCTTGCGTGCAGTAGAGCGTAGCGCCTCGGTGCGCGATCGCGCGATTGCCTTGCTTCTATTTTACACCGGTCTACGAATCGGTGAAGTTGCTGCACTTGATGTCGACGACGCGCCTGTATCGGCCCGCAAAGGTAAGATCATCGTCCGACTGGGGAAAGGCCAGACCTACCGTGAAGTACCCCTGAACGCCGAAGTTCGAAATGCTCTCACCGTATGGGTTGAGGATCGAGGTAAGCGCTTTCCTCAACATAATCAATATGATCCTAAGGCCACTAAGGTCGATGAGGGGGCTTTGTTCTTGAATCGCGCCGGAGGCAGGCTCTCGTCCCGCGCCATTGACTCGTTGTTGCCTCGTTTAGCGATCGAAGCGGGGTTGAGCTTGTCCGCTCACACCCTGCGCCACACTTGCCTCACCAACCTTGTGCGGCAAGGCACGGACCTGGTGCTCGTGGCGGAACTAGCCGGACACAAACGCCTGGAGACCACTCGCCGCTACAGCCTGCCGAGCGCAAGCGACCGGGAAGCTGCCATGGAAAGGCTGAAAGTGGATTACTAAGCTTCATAACTGAGGTCCATAACTGAGGTCCATAACTGAGGTGAGACACTAATGCCAGGCCGATTCCTCACGGACGCGGAACGTGCGCGCTTGAGCCGCTTCCCAGATGAGATCACACCAGACGATCTGAATACATATTTCACACTCAGCCCCGCTGATCTCCAGCACATTCAGTCCCACCACTGGCCCGCAATGCGCCTGGGGGTTGCCTTGTAACTCTGCGCCCTGCGCTACGTTGGCTTTTGTCCCCCACTCTCAGAACTGACAGGGGCATCCCCAGATGTGGTCCAATACCTCGCCCAGCAACTTGACTTGTCGCCCGATACACTGGCTCGCTATGGGCATCGTGAGCAAACTCGCACCGAGCAATTGCAACAGGTGCAGCAGTATCTGGGTTATCGAGGGGCGGCACCAGTCGACCTGGAGATGCTAACCACCTGGCTCATTGATCGGGCACAGGAACATGACAAACCCACAGTGCTATTCCAATTGGCAGCCGAAAAGCTGCACACCGACAAGATCGTCCGCCCAGGGGTAACGGTCCTGGAACGGATAGTGGCCAGTGCTCGGGAGCAAGCATACAAAGAAACGCTCCAGAAACTCCAACCTTTACTCACAACCGAGCGCCGAGCATGGTTGGATAGTTTGTTGGTCCCCGTTCCCGATGATAGCCTGGGTCGTACTCGCTTTGAATGGCTCAAGGGGCGGGCGAGGGGCAACGCGCCCAAAGCAGTGGTGGCGGCAGTCGCTCGCATCACCTATCTGCGAGAGCAGGGAGTTGGAGAGGGGGATTTGTCTGCCATAAATCTAAACCGGCGCAAATTCCTGGCGCGATTGGGCAAGAAAGCCTCCAGTTGGGCACTGGGCCGAGCACCTGATTACCGCCGGTATCCAATCCCGGTAGCCTTTCTGCAGCAGAGCTTAGAAGAGTTGATCGATGAAATCCTCGACCTGTTCGACCGCTACCTGGCCGATGCCGATAGCACCGCCCGCCAGAAACTCGACGAGTTCCGCCGCACCACGGCGAGAGCAACCAACGAGAAGGTGATCCTCTTTGAAGAACTGGGCGAGATCGTGCTGAACCCTGAAATCACCAACGAGCAATTGCGACACTCCATTCACCAGCAGATTTCTCCTGAGAAGATGCGGGTAGCAGTAGACGAGTGTAAGCGACTGCGTCGTCCGCCGGACGATAACTACTACGCCTTTCTCGCAGATTGCTATCCCACTCTCCGTCAGTTCACACCTGCACTGCTGAGTGCGTTAACCTTCCGGTCTAATCGAGTAACCAGTCCCCTGCTGGAAGCCGTCCAGTTTGTGCAACATCTGAATGCACAACACAAACGCAAGGGAGCAGGTTGAAACGCAAGGGAGCAGGTTGCGCCGTCGTCACGTCCCCCTGACAGCCAAAAGCCGCCAGCGCCCACCACCAACCCCGCGCCCGTCTTCGGCGCCGCTCAGTCGAAGCCCCATCGACAAAGCTTTGTCGAGCCGCCCATGTTCGCCGGCTTCAGCGTCGGAGATCGAGGAAAGCACGCCACTTTCGGCGAGGGCCAGGTACTCGATGTCACGCCAAGCGGTCAGGATCAGATCGTGACGGTTATATTCAAGACAGCCGGGAAGCGGCGGCTGATGGCCAGGGTTGCTGGGCTGGAGCGGGCCTAAAAACACACTTGATACCCCTCATACTGAGGGAAAATCTTGACCATCATCTGCCATAACGATGGCTTCTCCTCCTCAGTGGCGGGGCGAGCGAGCGCGCTGAAGATGTCCGTGCCGACCTGCACTTCCACCTTTGGCTCCTCAAGCAGGTTCAGGTACCAAAGTGGATTGTGCTGACTACCGCCGTTGGAAGCCACCAGCAGTAGCGAAACGAGTAAGAGGAGAATCGCAGCTTTATATCTCATACGTTTTACCCTTTTCCTTACTGTCCGGCGTAACCAGCGGTGCGATTTGTGCCCACCGCCACGGGGCGGCCAAATGTCCTATTGAAGCCACCGTCCCAAATTAGATAGCCTCTCACCGGTTGAGGTTGCGATCTGGTTTGGCTGCGAGGCCTACTCAGTGCGCCTTGACTTAGCGGTTGTAGTAGACCTCCAGTTCGGCAAAGGAAGTGAATTTGGAGACGCCGCCGGGGGTTCCAATGATCCTCACCCCGTCGCCCCAGGTGTCCGCGAAGCTGAAGGTGTAGGTGGTGTTTGTGCCGGCGCTCAAGTTGTGGGGGTATGGCGGTGTGACCGTTAGCGAGTTGACATCTGTCCACCGGAAGTTCTGCCTGACCTGCACGCGAATATTGTCAAACCAGCCGCCATCGGTTGCGTCTATGTCGCCGGTCGTGTAGACCACTTTATTCATGTTGTAGGCCCGCGACCAGGTATAACCCCAGAAATCCTCAGTCTTGGCCTCACCGTTCTTACTGTCTACGCTTTCCTTCAAGTCGCCGTTGTTCAAGGACGCATCTTTGCCAAAGCGGAATCGCGCTCTTGAAATCGGAGTGACATCTTGCGAGTGGTCCGGTAACGCGAGATTGTCGGCGCTTGGCGCGTTGGCTGGCGTGGTGGCAACGTAGGGCGTAACCCGTAGCTTGCGGAACGACAGGCTATAGTTCTTGATGCCGCCCACGAACGTGTTTGAGTTCAACCACATTTCGCGCCCATCCGCGCTGACGTACCTGGACGGAATCACGGTGCCATAGCCGCCATGCACGCTCTGGAACCAAGGATAGCTTCCAAAGTCCTTAGACAAGAAGCGCCGCCAGGGTCCCCACGGCGCGGGGGCTTCGTAGAACTCGAACGTGTACTCGGTCCAGGAAGTATAGATATAGCGGTTCAGGGGTTTGTTATACACAATGCTTCCCTGGGAAATCACCGACATATTATTGGGAGACACATCGGCCAGGATCCTGGTGTATACCCGCCTGTCGTCTTGCAGCACGGGCCGCTTGGCCTTGATATCTGTAGTCCAATTCACCTTACCGTCGAGATCGCCCGAGTAGAACTCCCAACGCTGCCGATCTTGAATGACATCCCTGGGCACACGCGCCAGATAAAGCTTCGTAGGGTCAGGAACCGTATCCGAGAATGAGTCGCGCCAGTTATTATCCAGACCATAAGCGTAAACGTAGTCATCGAAGATATTGTTCGTGCTGTCCTTGCCGTAGTCCAGGAACATAATCGTCGTAAACAGATAGTGGTCAAACATCGGCTTCGCCTTGCCCCAGGTCCAGGTCCTGCCTTTGTCGGTTGATTTGACGACAGTGGCGGACGGCACATCGTTGAATGTGACAGCGCCACGTTCGCTGCGGAGATCCTGAACGGCGAGATATAGCACACCCGCAACGGAGATCATGCCGGTCGGTTTCCGATTGTATTTGGTCGGGTCGCTCCAAACCTGACTCACCTGGTCGCCACTCGCCAATCGGATGCCGGTCACGTTCCGAGCCTGGGGGTGGCCGGAGATCCGACTGACGACGATATCGGCCGGCTGTGCGCCCAGGTCAAAGCCCTTGCCATCTCCATTAG
>JBBSGN010000323.1:0-4369 GCA_038254085.1 Chloroflexia bacterium
CCTAGTGCAAGTTCATGAAAGGTTTTATGCAAAGGCATGATCAGATCGAGTAAAATGGGGCATGAAGCCACCACTGTTTGTGCGAACGCTAACCACAGAAGAGAAGCAGGCTCTTACTGCTGGACTGCGTTCACCAGATGCCTTTGCCATGCGCCGCTGCCAAATCCTGCTTTCTTCCTCCAAAGGCCAGCGCCCCTCCCAAATAGCCGCCAACCTGGGGTGTGCTGTCCAGACGGTGCGCAACGCCATCAAAGACTTCCACCAGGAAGGCTTGGAATCTCTCAAGCCAGGTTCCTCACGACCCAAGAGCATAAAGCCTCTGCTGTATGCAGACAAAGCCGAAGCTTTACGAGCCATCCTACACCAAAGCCCTCGCACCTTCGGCAAACCCACCTCTGCGTGGACATTAGCTCTGGCAGCCGAGGTGTGCCACGAGCAGGGCTTGACCGAGCGACCCGTAAGCATCGAGTTGATCCGCCAAGCTCTCAAGCGTTTGGGTGTTGGGTGGCAACGAGCCAAGGATTGGATTACCTCTCCAGACCCACAGTACACCCGCAAAAAAAGAGGCGCGACACCCTGATTGCCGGTGCTATCCGTCGAGGAACGCAAGGCTGGGTGGTGGGTTACGGAGATGAAGTATGGTGGAGCAGGTTTGCTCAGCCACGTATGCACGCCTGGGCCGAGCAGGGCAAGCCACTGCGTCTGCAGGAGTTCGAAGTTCCGAAGGTTCCAAAAGGTGCTGGCGAGGACGGCGAGGAAGAGCCCAAGGCGCTGTGCTGTTATGGGTTGCTGCGAGAAGACACAGACCAGATGCTGTTGCGCTTTGTGGACGGACGGCCTGTAAGCCATGTGAGCACGGCCTACCTGGAGTGGGTATGCGAGCGGCTGGCTAAGGAAGGCAAGCGAGTATTGGTGCTCATCTGGGACAATGCTTCCTGGCACGTCAGCCGAGAGGTGCGCAACTGGATAAGGCAGCATAACCGCCAAGTGCTTCGTGGTAGGCGGGAGGGTAAAGAAGGCGTTCAGCTTATCCCCTGCTTCTTGCCAACCAAGAGCCCCTGGCTGAACAACATTGAACCGAAGTGGATACATGGCAAGCGAGCAGTGGCCGAGCCTGACGGCGTCTTGCCTGCTCAGCAACTGGCCAGACGTATTTGCGACTACTTTGGCTCTGACCACCATGAACACCTCAAACAAAACCTTTCATGAAGCTGCACTAGGGACACAAAAGGAACATCTAGCTGATGGTCTCTCCTATTTCCGTTCACGGTCAAAAGGTGTGGGTAGGCTGCTCCGGCTACGTCTACAAGCATTGGCGCGGTCTGTTTTACCCGGACAAGCTGCCCGCCAGGCAATGGCTGTCCTATTACGCGCAGTTCTTCCCCACCGTCGAATTGAATAACACTCACTACATGATGCCTACAGCCAGCACGTTCGAGGGGTGGCGAGAGAACTCGCCGGAGGGGTTTTTGTTCGCGATAAAGGCCAGCCGGTTCATCACGCACATGAAGAAGCTGAAAGACCCCCAGGAGCCACTCGCCAGGCTGTTCGAGCGGGCGAGGCTGCTCGGTCCCAAGCTCGGCCCGGTGCTGTACCAACTACCGCCCCGTTGGCATTTCAACGCGGGACGGCTAGAGACGTTTCTGGACGCTCTGCCGAAGGATGCGCAGCAGACCATTGAGGTGCGCGACCCCACCTGGCTCAACCCGCATTTCTTCTCGATGCTCGAACAGCACGGTGTGGCCTTCTGTATCACTAGCCTACCCATATATGAGACGCCTGTGGTTGCGACCGCGCCATTTGTCTACTTGCGCTTTCACGGTGCGAAGGAAATGTACTACTACGAATATTCGATGGACGAGCTAAAGTACTGGCGAGACATGGTGCTGCGCTTTGCAAGTGAAGGCCGCCAAGTTTACTGCTACTTCGACAACGACCCCAACGCCTGGGCGGTGCGAAACGCGCTTGAGCTAACGAGGTTGTTGGAGGACATTGGTAGTCGGTAGTCGGTAGTCGGTGGTTGATAAAGGACGAAGGACGAAGGGCAGGTAGCAGCCGTTTCTTTAGCCAACCCCCTCTCCTTTGTCATTCCGAGTGAAACGAGGAATCAGTTGGGGATAGTAAGATGTCTGGGAGAGAGGGAAAGTGCTAGCCGAGTTGGTACTAAGGATAGTGATTCCTCGGGTTCTTGGGCTTCGCCCAATTCAGGCTCGGAATGACATGGGAGAGGGGGTTGGTTTCCATACGACCTGCAATCTTTGGGATAGCTGATAGCTACTCGCCGTTTACACGAATCACTTTGACCCATTTGTTATGATATAATCGAAGCGCCAATCAGGTATGCAAAACAGACATATAGAGATTATAGATACCTAGATCGTAGGAGTATTGATATGACCAACGAGGCACATGCGAGCCACGCGGCACAGGAGCATGAGCAAGAGGACCACGCGCACGCGCGTCAGATAGACGCATTTCGTAAGCAAAAGGATAAGTTCTTCCAGGAACACGCCGACTCGCCCCTGTTGCCGGAGGACAGAGAGGACTTTCACGGCCTCAACTATTACCCGGTGGACATGCAGTACCGAGTAATCGCCACCCTCGTGCCGGAACCGCACCCAGGCGTGTTCAGGGTGCAGACGACCACCGGCGATCATAAAGAGTATACCCGCATCGGCAGGCTCAACTTTGAAATAAACGGTCAGAGTTTGAGCCTGGTAGCCTTCATGCCGCCCGCAGACGAGCCTCTGCACGGCAACCGGATATTCGTGCCGTTCCGCGACAAGACTTCGGGCAAGGAGACTTACGGTGCGGGCCGCTATCTCGACCTCAACAAGCGCCCAGGCGAACAGTACGTGCTTGACTTCAACCGGGCATACAACCCCTTCTGCGCCTACAGCCCCTACTACTCGTGCCCCCTCCCGCCCGGCGAGAACATCCTGCCCATCGAAATCCAGGCAGGAGAGAAGCTGTTCCACGAGTAGAGGGGCTAAAGTGCTTTGCATAAAAGCCGTCTCATGAAGATCAAGCGGGTGAAGGCGACCAACTCTCCCTTGTCATTCCGAGTGAAACGAGGAATCAGTTGGGGATAGTAGAGTGTTTGGGATAGAGGGGAAGTACTTACCGAGTCATTACTAGGGACAGTGATTCCTCGCTCCGCTCGGAATGACAAGGGAGAGTTGGTCGGCTCTTAGCGCGCTCCGGTTGGTGCAACAACTTTTGCGGGCTGGAGCGTAACCGTATACGTACTACAGGTACATGGAGCAATTTTGTGGGCATTTGGGCTGATAGCTGATAGCTGATTATTTAAGGAGGTAGATGTGGACAGTGATGTTGGCATCGGGTCTGAGGACGGCGATGAGGTGCAGGTCAAGAAAGGGCGCGGCTGTTTACCCTGGATAATAGTGCTAATCGTGCTGCTGGGCGGTGCGGGAGCCACAGCTTTCCTCATGGGGACCATTATCACCCGCGAGGAAACCCCGTTGCCCGGCGAAGAGTTCATCACCGACATAGGGCTACGCACTATAGCAGTGCCGGGTGAGTTCCAGAATAAAAGGATCCCCAAGACGCAGGCCGTGAGCGTCGCTAAGGGCAAAGACCTGTTCTCCGGCGAGTGCGCCCAGTGTCACGGCGCGGGTGGCAAAGGCGACGCGGAGTTGGGCCGGACCATGTACCCGCCCGCTGTTGACCTCACTAAGAATCGCACGCAGAGCAAAACAGACGGCCAACTCTACTGGCTCATCGCGCACGGTGTTAACCTGACAGGAATGCCGGCCTGGGGCAAAGATTACGGTGGCCCGAACAACGACGATGAAATCTGGAGCATGGTAGCATACATACGCACGCTCAAATAGCGGCCTGTCCCGAATAGACAACTAACAAACGAGCAGCCTGATGAGGATGCTCGTTTGTTAGTTGTCTATTTGCTGATTGTGTATGCGTTCACACTTGCAGGATAAACTCACCGCAGAGGCGCAGAGGACCACGCAGAGAAAAACAATAATAGCTCAGCGCTACTCTGTGTCCTCTGCGCCTCTGCGGTGAGTTTTTCGCTTTCCTTACCCCTAATCCGAACACCTACGATTATACCCCCTCTTGTCATGAGCCAGGATCGGGCATATAATTCCCTCAACCGGGGGAAGCTATGGACCACATCTTCGTATTCAGGGACGTTGACCTTATTACCATTGTGCGAGTAACGCTGGCCTTCATCTTGGGCGGCATCGTCGGCTTCGAGCGCCAGCGGGTGCAGCGGCCGGCCGGCTTGAGGACCCACATGCTGGTGTCGGCAGGGTCGGCTTGCTTTACAGTGGCCTCGGTGTACGGCTTTGAGGGGTTTGGCACGGTGCGCGACCCGGCCAGGCTGGCC
>JBBSGN010000324.1:0-4360 GCA_038254085.1 Chloroflexia bacterium
ATACTTAAGGAGATCAAGGAGCGACTAGGCTTCCTGATGGACGTGGGCCTGGACTATCTAACTATCAACCGCACCGCAGCGACGTTGGCGGGCGGCGAGGCCCAGCGCATCCGCCTGGCTACGCAGATCGGCTCGTCCCTCATGGGCGTGCTGTACATACTAGACGAGCCGTCCGTTGGGCTGCACCAGCGCGACAACGCCCGGTTGATACGCACGCTGCTGCGCCTGCGCGACCTGGGCAACACCTTGATTGTGGTCGAGCACGACGAAGAGACTATGCGCGTGTCCGACTGGCTAATAGACATTGGGCCGGGCGCGGGCGAGCACGGCGGCGAGATAGTGGCCGAGGGCACTTATGAGCAGGTGCTGGACAACCCCGATTCGATTACCGCCAAGTACCTGAAGGGTGAGCGCACGATAGCCGTGCCCAAAAAGCGCCGCAAGGGTAGCGGCCAGAGTATCATTGTGAAGGGCGCACACGAGAACAACCTCAAGAACGTGACCGTCGAGTTTCCGTTGGGCGAGTTCATCTGCGTGACCGGCGTCTCCGGCTCCGGTAAGTCCACGCTGGTCAACGAGATACTGTACCGCAAGCTGTCACAGGCGCTCTATAAGTCAAAGGAGAGACCGGGAGCGCACAAGAGCGTCGAGGGCATCGAGCACGTAGACAAGGTGATCGAGATAGACCAATCGCCGATTGGCCGCACACCCCGCTCCAACCCGGCGACCTATACAGGTGCATTCACCCACATACGAGAAATATTTGCCAAGCTGCCGGAGGCCAAAGTGCGCGGCTATGACGCAGGCCGCTTCTCATTCAACGTGAAGGGCGGTCGGTGCGAGGCGTGCCGGGGCGAGGGCATCATCCAGATAGAGATGCAGTTCCTCCCCGACGTGTACGTGCCGTGCGAGGTGTGTCACGGGGCGCGATACAACCGCGAGGCGCTGGAGATACGGTATAAGGGCAAGAACATCGCCGAAGTGCTTGAAATGACGGTCGAGGAGGCTACCGAGTTCTTCGACAACGTGCCCGCCGTCAAGAACAAGCTCAAAACGTTGTGCGACGTGGGCCTCGGCTACATACACCTGGGCCAGCCCGCCACCACCCTGTCGGGCGGCGAGGCCCAGCGCATCAAGCTGGCCGCCGAACTGTCGCGCCGCGCCACAGGCAAGACCTTCTATATACTGGACGAGCCGACCACCGGCCTGCACTTTGCCGACATCGAGAAGCTGCTTCACGTTTTGCAGCGCCTCACCGACGGGGGCAACACCGTGCTGGTGATCGAGCATAACCTGGACGTGATCAAGACCGCCGACTGGATAATAGACCTCGGCCCCGAAGGCGGCGACGCGGGCGGCGAGGTGATCGCCGTCGGCACGCCAGAAGAGATAGCCGACACCGAAGGCTCGTATACGGGCGAGTTCCTGAAGCGGGTATTGCCGGGCAGAGAGAAGAGGGGGGCAGCGTGAGATGTCGGCAGCCCTTGCCGAGCTATTCAAGCATAACCTGTGGGCCAATATGCGCCTGCTCGATGCCTGCGCCGACCTAACCGAGGGGCAATTAGGCGCAAGTGTGCCCGGCACGTATGGGAGCATTCGCGATACCCTGACGCATATCCTGGGGGCAGAGGAGAGATACATAGCCAGACTCACCGGCCAGCAACCGCCCTCATCATTGCGCGAAAGTGAGGGCTTCCCCGGCCTCGATGAGTGCCGGGCACATGCCCAAAAGAGCGGCGAAGCGCTGATTGAACTGGCGAGGAGCGTTCGGCCCACAAAGGTGCTAAGAGGCACTTGGCGTAGCGAGCCGTATGCGTTGCCGGTTATGATAGTGCTGACCCAGGCCATCAACCACGCCACCGAGCACAGGGCGCATATAAACACCATCCTCACCCAGCAGGGCGTCGAGCCGCCCGATCTTGACGCCTGGGCGTACAACGAAGATAAGAGCCGCGGTTGATGGGAGCGTAGGATAACCGATCTTGCTGGCACAAAGGAAGGGTGTAGGAGATAAGGCAATGCGCACAATAGAAACCGACGCAACCGTTACTAAAGACGGCAGGCTTGTTGTGGAAGTGCCACCGGATGTTCCACCTGGGCAGCATCATGTGAAACTGATGATTGAAGAACCCACGGATGCGAGGAAAGATGGAACAACGGAGTTCTTGGTAATTCATGTTGACTCATGGCCTGACAATCTCTCGTTGAGTAGAGAGGACATTTATGGCGATGAAGGCAGGTAGTAGCGTCTTCCTTGACACAAATGTGCTCGTGTATGCGACTATCCCTCAATCTCCGATCTATCAGATTGCACAAAACGCCATCCTGGGCCACAAACAGGCTGGTGATGAGATTTGGATCAGCCGCCAAGTTATCCGCGAATATTTAGCCACTCTCACACGCCCAAACACTTTCACGAGCCTCGGCAAACCTATACCAATTGAAACGCTTCTCGCAGAGGTTCGGCTTTTCGAGAGTCAATATCGGGTAGCAGAAGATAATCATGTTGTTACGAGAGAGTTGCTTAATCTGATGGCGCAAGTGCCCATAGGCGGCAAGCAAGTCCACGATGCGAATATCGTTGCCACTATGTTTGCCTACGGCATTATGCAGCTTCTTACCAACAATACAGCAGATTTCAACCGCTTCTCACACCTCATAACCGTGCTTTCCATATACAGGGAGACAGAGAAGCGCAGTTAGCGCACATCACGCAACGGCTTAGAGCGCCTGGAGGTAACAACATGAGCGCAATCATCCCCGAACTCGTAGTCTCACACATGGACAACGCCATGCAGTTTTACGGAGTGCTAGGCTTCACCAAAGACGACGAGGGCATAGTTGACGAGAACGGATCGCAGTGGTACAGCCTTGTCATGGGCGACGCCCGCGTGTGGCTGCTCCGCAAGGATGTGGCGGGCGATTTCATAGCAGGCGAAGCGCCCGGCAACGGCATCCATCTCTATCTTTCGGTGGACGATGTAGACGCTGTGCATGAGAGACTGAGCAACGGCGGCTTGCAGATGAATATCGTCAAGGAACTGGAAACGATGTGGTATGGCCTGCGCGAGTTCAAGGTGGCCGACCTGGACGGCTACGTATGGACCATCAACACGCCCGTCAGCCAGGAGGCCGCCAAGAGCGAAGGTGAAAGTGGACAGGGTTAGCCCCGAAACCGAGGCCGCCCTGGCCCACCTAGCAGCCGCCGATCCGGTCATGTCCCGCCTGATCAGCGAGCGCGGAACTTTGCAGATCACGTCTACCGACGACTATTTCTTCACCCTGCTCGATGCCATCGCCTCACAGCAACTGTCGAGTAAGGCGGCGGCGACTATCGTCAATCGCATACGCACGCTTGTCGCGAACGCGGAATCCGGCGACTCAATTCCGCAGGTTCTTGGGCTACCGCCTGGAAGGCAACCGATTCAGGCATCCCACATTCCACATTCGGTGACACCCGAAAGCATCCTGGCCCTGCCCGACCAGGCGTTGCGCGACGCCGGGCTGTCGTGGAGCAAGGTGAGCTACGTGAAAGACCTGGCGGGGCGGGTGGCGTCGGGGCAACTTGACCTGGCCCATATCGCCCGGCAGGACGACGAAGAGGTCATAAAGGAGTTGGTGGCGGTAAAGGGTATTGGGCGCTGGACCGCCGAGATGTTCCTCATCTTCTCGCTGGGTCGCCCGGACGTGCTGGCGGTGGACGACTACGGCCTGCGCGCGGCCATGATGCGCCTGTACGACCTGCCCGACCTGCCTAAGCCCGCCCCGATGCGGCAGATGGGCGAACGTTGGCGGCCCTACCGCTCCTACGCCTCCCTGTATCTATGGCGCAGCGTGGACGGCTCGCCCCAAGTGCAGGCGATGGAGGTTAAGTAGGCGTAGAAGCGTCTGCTGCTAGGAGCTATCTCAAAAAGGCCATGCCTCTTAGCTGTCCTCACTACCCCATGTCATTCTTCGCTTCGCTCAGAATCTCGCTCCTCGCGTATAATGCCTGGATGGTCGTTGCCTGGGTAGTCGTTACGTTAGCTCTCCAACAGCTCGGACGTGACATAGAGTTGCAAGATACACCACTGAGTGGAGCATCTTGCAAGTTAGCGAGTAATGGAGTGATGACAATGGCGATGACGGCGGCGACGGCCCCAGAAGAAAGGGTGGCGATGACCATTCCAGGATGACCATTCCAGTAGGAAGTAGCAGCATGAATGGCGGCGCACACATCCTGCCAGGTCTCAAACCGTTTGCCTTTGAGAGCCAACGAGGGCAACACCTTCCACCACGGCTCAATCAAGTTCAAGTAAGCAGCATAAGTGTGTTGGAAGATGAAATGCCAGTGGGGGTGCGTCGCCGAGAACCGAGAAGA
>JBBSGN010000325.1:0-4352 GCA_038254085.1 Chloroflexia bacterium
AATTGACTGTACGGGCACTGCACAGCCAACGGCAGCAGGTGATACCCGCGTATTGAGACGGGCAGTGAGGAGTTGTGATTACCGTGGATCGTAGGCGCGTGTGCCAACCCCCGCCATCGAGTGTCGCTAAGAGCCACCTAGCGCACCAATTATAGAGGAGGGTTAAGCATCTGTCAATAGGCAATTTCCGAGGTAAATGTTAGCACTTACAGTATATAGACCGGGTTGCATTCCGCGCCGCCGGATGGTATAATCTTTGAGTTGCCAATCGCTATATGGCTCAGAATGTTCGCGTGAAGGAGCTTTGTTTCAGTGTCAATTAAAGACGCTCTCGATATTGTGCAGATTGTGCTAGCCATCGTACTGGTGCTGGTGATAATACTGCAAACCAAAGGCTCGGGCTTTTCGGGCATCTTCGGCGGCGACTCCGCTTCGGTCTACCGGACCCGTCGCGGCTTCGAGCGCCGCCTCTTTCAGTTCACTATTGGCCTTTCGGTGGTGTTCTTCCTGGTTGCCCTGGTCAACAGCGCCTACAAGGTCTAGCCCGTTCTTTTCCAGCTATCAGAAGTCAGACGGGCCCCTCTTCTAACTTCTGATAGCTGATTTCTGTTCTCTGATCTCTTCCTCATGCCCATTTCGTTCAGACCCCAGGCGGCTGTGGCCATGCTTGGCGTGAGCCTCGTGCTTGCGGTCCTGGCAACTACCGGCGGTGTCGCTTCACATAACTCCCAGGCCCACGTAGGAGATACCTATGTAGAAGCGATGATCGACGCGCCCCGCTTCGTCAACCCCCTGCTTGCCTCCTCGGACACTGACACCGACCTTGCCCACCTGGTTTTTAGCGGGCTTACCCGCGTTGACGAACAGGGCAACATCGCCCCCGACCTCGCGGACGGCTGGCAGGTTAGCCCCGACGGTCGGGTCTACATGTTCACTCTTAAGCCTGGGCTGCGCTGGCAGGACGGCGAAGCCCTTACCTCGGACGACGTGCTGTTCACGCTCGACCTGTTGCGCGATGAGGCTTTCCCAGGCGACCCCGCGCTTGCCGCACCCTGGCGCGGCGTGCGGGTTGAAGTACCCAACAGGCACACGGTGCGCTGCACCCTGGCTTCGTCGGACGCCTCGTTCTTGCAGTTCACAACGCTGGGCGTCTTGCCGAGCCATGCGTGGGCCAACATAAAGTCGGCTGATATGCCCCACTCCGACCTCAATCAGAACCCGGTCGGCTCCGGCCCCTGGCGTTATGTGCGTGGGGGATCGCCTGCGACCAACACTAACTTTAGCGGCGCCGACAATACAGAGGGCACGCCGGTAGTCGAGCGCGAGGAGGGCGTACTGCTTGAGCCGAACCCCTACTACGTCGGGCACCGCCCCGCCGACATCGCTCGCCTGTGGTTCCGGCTTTATCCGACCTTTGGGGCGGCGCTGACCGGCTTCAAGATGGGCGAAGTACACGGCCTGGGGCACATCCCCGCCGAGCGGTTGGACGAAGTGGCAAGCGTGCCGGGCGTGACGTTGCGCCAGCAGACCCTGGCCCGCTACACGATGCTCCTGATGAACCTGCGCTCGCCTCTGTTCGACAAGCCGGAGACGCGCCAGGCGATGCAGCTCGCTATAGACAGCGAGGCGCTGGTCCGCCAAAGCCTGGGCGGGCAGGCGCGCGTAACCCAAAGTCCCGTATTGCCCCAATCGTGGGCCTATTCGCCGCCGGCTAACCCGCATGGGTATGACCAGGCTGAGGCAAGACGGCTCCTTGATCGTGCTGGGTGGGTAATAGGTGAAGGCGGGGTGCGGGCGCGCAACGGCGTGACCATGACGGTGGTGCTGGCGGCCAACGCCGACCTGCCTGCCAACGTAGCAATGTCCAACCAGATAGCCAGTTATCTGCGCGATGTGGGGGTTGACGTGAAGTTGGCGCTGGTGAGCCGCGATGTGCTGCTGCGCGACTATCTCGGCCCAAGAGCGTTCCACATGGCGCTGGCCGGGTGGGAGGCGCAAGGGGCAGACCCCGATCTGTACGACTATTGGCACTCGTCGCAGGCCAACATACAGGGCGGCCTCAACTTTTCGGGGTGGAGCAACAAGCAAGCGGACGCCGCGCTCCAGACGGCGCGCACCGCCACCGACAAGAATACCCGCAAGAGGGCCTACGCCGACTTCCAGCAGGCGTTCTACCAGGACACGCCCGCCGTCATACTCGACACGCCCCTGTACACCTATGCCACCCGCGCACCCGCATCGGGCGTAACCCTGCCCTCGACCGATATGCTAAGTCCGGCCTACCGTTTCGATACGATAAAGGGCTGGTCCTTGCGATAGGCTAGAAGTAGAATAATCAAAGGCGTACAGCGCAGGGGCTGTACGCCTTTGATTATTCTATATTTACAAGTGCCCGAAGCGTATGAAGTAGAGGAGGGTCATCAGGCCGACGCAAAGGAAGACGTAGCCCAGCACAACCAGCACGGACATCCAGCCGGTGTCGGTCCTCGCCCACAGGCTCATCTCTATGTCCATGTTCTTATAGTTCAAGAAGTCCTTCGACGGCGGCCCGCCTTCGTACTTGAACTCAACCGAATCGTCTTTGGATTTGTCCTGGTCTTTATCCATAGGTTGCTCGGAACGATGAGTAGCTATCAGCTATCAGCAGTTACACCAAAGGTAGCAGCTAGGACAGAAACTAACACTCTCTCCCTTGTCATGCCTCGCTGCGCTCGGAATCACTGTGCCAAGTAATTACCTGGCTAGCACTTTCCCCTAGCCCTTACATCCTACTATTCCCGACTGATTCCTCACTCCGTTCGGAATGACAAAGGATTGTGCGTCGGCTAAAGAAGTGGCTGATATTCATGTTTCATGCGTGCCGGTCGTCGGTAGTCCGTCGTCCATCCCCGGCACGCTAGTTGCATACTATTTACACAAGATATAGAGTACCATAGTTCACACAAAGGGGGCTAATATGCAAAAGCCGCCGGTAGTTTTGTACATGGGCAACCTCTGAGGGCCGTGCCACGACGCGAAGGAGTTTCTTTCGCGCATGGGAGTGCCCTTCGTGGAGCGCAATATCAGCGCCGACCGCGAAGCCAGGCAGGAGTTCAAGGATAAGGGCTACGACCTTTTGCCCGTAATAGAGGCGGGCAACACGGTCATCACCGACTACACAGGCGAGCCTCTGCTGATTGAGGTGCTGGCACAGCAAGGGTACTTGTAAAATTATGAATTATGAATTAAGAATTAAATGGAGCAATTCATAATTCATAATTACCCGAAAGGACTGCTATGCCCTCTACGCTTCCCCGGCAGTTTGCTGCCTATTATGCGGCCCTTGACGAGTTTAAACAGCTTGGCGCGCACAATGAGGGCGCGACCAGCCTGGCCTTCTATAACCTGCTCGCCGATATGGGTCGGGACCATAAACTCTCTGTTCTGCGCGAGCGAACCGTCCAGGGCACGAAGAAGCGGGCTATCCGCGTGGACGGCCTGGTTCGGGACCTCTTTTTCACCAGGGGCGTCTGGGAGGCCAAAGACACCTCGGACGACCTGGGGCGCGAGATTGACAAGAAGATAGCCTCCGGCTACCCGCTCACCAACACCATCTTCGAAGACACCCGTCGGGCGGTGCTGTTCCAGAACGGGCACGTGGCCCTCGACTGCGACATCAGGCAGCCCGCCGAGCTACAAAGGCTCCTCGACCAGTTCTTCTCGTACAGCGAGCCTGAGATTGAAGAGTTTCATAAGGCGGTGGTCGAGTTCCGCCAGCGCATACCGGAGCTTGCGGCGGGTCTGACCGACATTATCGAGGAGGCCAAGCGCACCAATCCGGCCTTCCGCGCCGCTCTCGACAATTTCCTTACCCTGTGCCGCGAAGCCCTCAACCCCTCCACTACCCAGGCCGAAGTCGAGGACATGCTAAAGCAGCACATCCTGACCGAGCGCATCTTCCGTAGCATATTCGACAACCCCGACTTTGTGCGCCGCAACGCCGTCGCCGTTGAATTAGAGAAGATGGTGGACGCGCTTACCGGCCAATCGTTCAGCCGCAACGCCTTCCTGCGGCGGCTCGATTTCTTCTACGTGGCAATCGAGCGGGCCGCGGCCACCATCGAGGACTATCAAGAGAAGCAGTCGCTCCTCAACACCCTGTATGAGCCGTTTTTCCAGGCGTATTCGACCCGCGCCGCCGACACGCACGGCATCGTCTACACGCCGCATGAGATTGTGGCCTGGATGGTCAAGTCGGTCGAGAAGGCGTTGGAGGCCGAGTTCGGGCTATCACTGGCCTCGCCGGGCGTGCATATCATTGACCCCTGTGTGGGCACCGGCACCTTTATCATGGAGTTGCTGCAACACATCCC
>JBBSGN010000326.1:0-4347 GCA_038254085.1 Chloroflexia bacterium
CGAAATGCTCGCTTTATCTACAATCAAGCGGCAGTCATCCCATTAACCAGCTTTCTATGCGTCTATCCTCGACAAGATGATCCAACCTTTATTCATAAGCTTTGGAGAGTCCTCTCAGATCCGGATACGCTCGCAAATTTACCATTGGTTGGCAAATCATATGGGGCCGGAGCGATCAAGGTTGAACCCGTGCTTTGGAGAATCTACCTCTTTCAACGTCTGCTGCCTCAGCGATAGGTCTGGAATTACCAAAAGTGAGTAAGCAACTACGATTGTTTGAGCAAAACAATCGCTATAGTGTTAGGAAATCAAGGGTTAACCATACAGGGAACGATGAAGCAAATCATCTAACAGAGTAGCCCCTATGCAAGACATCATCGTATCCAACTGGAACGAACTGAACGAGCGGCTGTACGAAGAGTCGTGGAACGAGCGGTTGGGGCGCTTCAGATCCAACTTCGCCTTTCGAGGTATGCAGAACGCCTCGTTCGACCTGACTACCAGCCTTGCCAGGTTGGGTGGAGACTACCCAAGCCACGAAGACGACCTGCTTCGCAACTTCCGCAAATACGCATATCACGAGGCCGCGATGGGCGACTCGGTGTGGAACTGGCTGGCGCTGGCCCAGCATCACGGCCTGCCCACGCGGCTGCTGGATTGGACCTATTCGCCTTATGTCGCGCTCCATTTCGCTACTGCGGATATAGAGCTATTCGACCAGGACGGCATTGTGTGGGGCATTGATTACATCAAGAGCAACCAATACCTACCCGCCAGGCTCAAGGCGATACTTGACGAACAAGACTCCAACATCTTCACCGCCGAGATGTTGAGCGAGGCAGCAAGCAGTCTCGGCGCGTTTGACAGGCTATCCGACGACGACTTTGTGCTATTCCTTGAGCCGCCGTCGCTGGACGACCGCATCGTCAACCAGTACGCCCTCTTCTCGCTCATGTCCAGCCCTACCGCAAACCTCGCCGGCTGGCTGGCCGAGAAGCCGGACTTGTGCCGCCGGATCATCATCCCCGCTTCCGTCAAATGGGAAGTACGCGACAAGCTAGACCAGGCCAACATAACCGAGCGGGTCTTGCTTCCTGGGTTAGACGGCCTGAGCAGTTGGCTTAGGCGCTATTACAGCCCACGCGAGCACTAACGCCGACGACTATTTAAACGCAGAGACGCAGAGGACCACGCAGAGATTTTTATTGTCTTTCTCTGTGCTGCCGTTTGCGTCTCCGTGTCTCTGCGGTTACTTAGCCGCTCTCGCTACATTGCTCTCAAAGTTTGTGGCACGCAAGTTGCCGAGTCTAGCGGCGGTAGACAACCGAGGAGGAGTCGGCTATGCCCCAAATAGACGCCAAGCAGCGAGAAAAGTGGCCCGCGCCCATGCCAGGCCCCGACCAGCGAGAGGTCAACACCGAACTAGCTAAGGCATTAGAGGAGATCGAGACCGAACCGTTGCGAGCGAAGGCTAGGGCGGTGCTGGAACTACTGCGGCAAGAGTACGGCGAGCCGAAGTGGCCCATCCTCGACCCCCTCAGCGCGCTGATGGAGGTGCTGCTGTCCCACCGCACCGCCGACCCGCAAACGTGGGCCGCGTACAACGAACTGCGCCGCCGCTTCCCCACCTGGGAGGAAGTGCGCGACGCCCCCATCTCCGAGATCACGGAAGCGATCCACGGCACCACCTGGCCGGAGCAGAAAGCGCCTCGCAGCAAGGCGGTGCTGCGACAAATTACCGAAGAACATGGCAGCCTGGACCTCTCATTCCTCAACGATATGCCGCTGGAGAAGGCCAACGAGTGGCTGCAAAGCCTGAGTGGGGTAGGGCCAAAGTCGGCGGCCTGCGTGTTGCTGTTCGCCTGTCACCGCCCGGTGTTGCCAGTTGACACCCATGTGCATCGGGTGAGTATGCGCCTGGGGCTGATTGGCCCGAAGGTTGACGCCAACGAAGCCCACGCGGCTATACAGAGCCTCCTGCCAGATCCATCGGAGGCCCGCGACGTGCTGGCTTTCCACCGCGACATGCTCCTGCACGGGCAGCGCATCTGCATCTGGCGCGACCCCAAATGCCCCAGGTGCGTGTTGCGCGAATGGTGCGACTACTTTGCCTCGCACCCCGAAAAGCAGGCTGAAGCCGCCCAGGCCGAGCGCCAGAACACTCAGACTTAAGACCTACCCCGCCACCCGGCAAAATAAGACCGAGGTCCATATCCCCATCGTGTCCCCTTTGGTATACTATGACGACGGGATCATTGCGTGGTGCATACTCCGCATATAACCTCTCAAGTTTCACGCTTCACCTTTTACGAGTCAATGTATATAGCTAAAACACAACCGAACAAGCTCTGGGCGCAGCTAACCTCAATGGTGCGTAACAGCCTGCCCTTCCGATATCCCGACCTGGGCCTTATCTGCTTTGGGGCGTTCGTGATGCTGATCGGCGTGGGGGCAATTGTGCCCATCCGCTCGATATACGCGCGCCAGCACGGGGCGACTATGGCCGAGTTGGGCTTCATGGCATCGGCCTGGTTACTTGGCGGGCTGTTGTTCCAATACCCAAGCGGCTGGGCTTCGGACAAATGGGGCCGCAAGCCGCTGTTGGTAGCCAGCATCGCTATATCGGGGCTGATTACTTTCCTCTTCCTGCTATACGATTATCCCTGGTACTTCATCGCCTTGCGCTTCGTCGAAGGCGCGTCGGGCGCGGCGATTGGGCCTGCCGCCAACGCCTACGTAATTGACGCGGTGCCCGCGAAAGATCGAGGCGCGGCTTTCGGTTGGTTAGGCTCGGCTTTCAGCGCGGGCTTCATGTTGGGGCCTGCCATAGGCGGCTTCATGGTGGACGGGCTTGGTTATGCTGCGCCTTTCATCTTCGGCGGGGTGACTTCCCTCCTCACGGCTCTGTTCATCTGGCGCAAGATGGGCAATTCGAGACCGGGGCAGGAAGCCCTTGCGCGCGATGAAGATGCTTCACCGGAAGAGGCAGCCAGGGTCAAGCGGCAGATCCCGAAGAAACTGTTTGTGCCTGCCCTTGCCGGCGCGCTGGTGATTACGATGGCGGCAGGCGCGGGCGATGGCCTGTTCATCTCTATCTGGACAATCTGGCTGAACGACCTGCACGCCTCTACCTCGTTCATAGGGCTGACCTTCGTGACCTTCTCGCTGCCACTCATGCTGCTCATGCCGACCACCGGCAAGATGGCCGACAAGTACAGGCTGACTCCCCTGATCGCGCTGCCGGGCATCGTGATCAGCTTCGTTTACCTCTTCTACGGCTTCACCAGCAATTTGTGGCTGATTGCCGCAATGGGCGTCTTCGAGGGGACGCTGGTCGCCATCATGGGGCCGGCCCTCAGCGCCTACATCGCCAACCTGTCGCCTGAGAACGCCAGGGGCCGCTTGCAGGGGGTGATCAGCACATCGCGCACCGTAGCCGGGCTCGCCAGTTCGATGCTGGTGGCGCTTCTGTACGGCGTAGGCGGTGCGCTCTATCCCTTTCTTATGCTGGCCGCCGTGCAAATCGTGATCAGCGTTGCGGGAGGGCTGTTAATATGGAGGGTCGAGAGGCGCACGGCGCTGTTAACTTCCGATAGTCAGGCCGTGGGCTTACAAGCGGCTACGGCGGCTCCGTTGTTGGAAGACGCGGCAAAGTGAGGACTAAGAACTAAGGAAAATTGGAACAGGTTGAAGGCGGGTTGCTTCATCAGCGATCCGCCTTCGTTATACTTCTCCCTTTGCATTATCCTAAGCTCTCGCCGATGCTCTTGCTTGACATTGCGTGCTTGTTGGCAGATGATATGCTTAATGTAATAAGCGAGAGAAGCGATTCCATTTCTATTTGATTGCGCAGGAGGTTGAGGTAATGGCCTCTACATTACACAAAACGCGCCAGGTAGGCGCCAACGGCAGGCATAGCGGCAACGGCAGCCACGCAGCCGTCGAAGAACAGCAGACAGTTACACCCCGCGGGGTAGCCGAGCGCAACCCCGGCACGCCTCTCGACCTCGATTGGGTGTACAGCACGCGCATCAATAAAAGTGCCGTGGAGCGCCGGGCTGCCACGCTGGTCACGCGCCGCACGGTCAAGAAGGAGTGGCAGGCCGCCTGGCTGCTCGACGCAATAACGTGCATGGACCTCACTACCCTGGCGGGGGACGACACACCAGGTAATGTGCGCCGCCTATGCGCCAAAGCCCGCCAGCCTTTGCGCCAAGACCTCGCTGGTGCGCTGGGCGTGCAAGACCTGGGTATTACTGTGGCGGCGGTGTGTGTCTATCACAACCTTGTGCCGGTAGCTGTGGACGCGCTGGAAGGTTCGGGCATACCTGTGGCGGCCGTCTCAAC
>JBBSGN010000327.1:0-4330 GCA_038254085.1 Chloroflexia bacterium
AAGTGCCGTTTGAGCCTCAATATCACCAAGTGTGAGTGTCTTCTTTTCCTGTAACATGTCTTTCTCCTTTCAGTATCTCCCCGCCACGCCCTAACGGGGTCTTCCGCAGACGTGGCTAGCGTTGCCTGCGGCTCTATGCGATTAGGGCTAACCGATCTGCCCCAAATACTCGCATTGCTTTACTGAGCAGGATATGTGTCACATTCGCATCAATGGTTGCTCAAGGAACACCTTTCATATTTGGAATCCCACCTATATTGGCTGACATCAAGTCGCGGATGAGGCGGCCTCAGGAAGAACGAGCGAGCGCAACAGTATCGCTTACGGCTGGAGAACGAGCAGAGACTGGTGTGGCTTGCGGGCGGGCGAATGTCAGACACCGTATACGGCGCCTTCAGTGTACTTAGAAACATTCCCGTCAGGTATCATTCTCAGGACAGGAACAAAGATACGCGAGGGCTATGTGGCGTCCACTCGCCACTCGCCCAGAATAGCAAAGCTGAACAACGCTAAACAATTGCAGGCAACCGGCGAGGGTGCTACTTCATTATGTGGCCCGCAATGACCATTCTCTGCACCTGGTTGGTGCCTTCGTATATCTGGGTCACTTTGGCGTCGCGCATGAATCGCTCGACGGGGCTGGCCTTTGTCACGCCGAAGCCGCCCAGGATTTGCACGGCGTCGGTGGTCACGCTCATGGCGGTGTCGGTGGCGAACAGCTTTGCCGTAGCCGCGTCTTTCGCGTATGGCTTGCCCTCGTCGTAAGCGAGCGCCGCCCGATAAGTGAGTAATCGCGCGGCCTCGGTCGCCACATACATATCGGCCAGCATGAAGCTGACCGCCTGGTTCTGACCTATAGCCTGCCCGAACTGCTGGCGAGCTTTGGCGTGATTGAGCGCATGGTCATAAGCGCCTTGCGCCAGCCCCACGCCCTGGGCCGCTATCTCTATGCGCCCCACGTCCAGCGCGGCTAATGCGATACGCAGCCCCTGGCCCTCCTTACCCAGCAGGTTCTCGGCGAGCACCCGGCAGTCCTCCAGGTGAATCTCGCGCTGCACCGAGGTGCGGACGCCCATCTTCTGTATCGGCTCGCCGAACGACAAGCCAGGGGTGTCCTTCGGTATAATAAACGCGCTGACCCCTTTGCCGCCCGCCTCCGGGTCGGTGGAGGCAAACAGCACGTAAGTATCAGCCGCCCCCGAATTGGTGGCGAACGTCTTGCGCCCGTTGAGGATATAATCGTCACCTTCACGCACAGCCCGCGACTTCATTGAGGCTGGGTCAGAACCCGCACCCGGTTCGGTGATGCTGAAGCAGGCCAGCGTCTCGCCCTTGCACATCGGCACCAGCCATCGCTCCTTCTGCTCCTCGGTGCCGTACTGCAAAATGCAGGTCATCGGCGCGAGATGCGAGGCCAGCACCAGCACCTGCGCCGACTCGACCCGCCCTATCTCTTCCAGGGCGATGATGTAATCAAGCAGACTGCCGCCCCCGCCGCAATACTCCTTAGAGAACGGCAGCCCTGCCAGTCCAGCTTTTACGCAGGCGTCAAACACCCACCTGTCAAACCGCCCCGCCTCGTCCCGCTCCGACACGGTAGGCGCAAGCTCGGTCTCGGCAAAGTTCCTTATTCGATTGCGAAGTTCTATCTGTTGTGGTGTGAGGTTCAGGTCCATATTTCTCCCAGTAGTCGGTAGTCGGTTTCTTTATTTCTGAAGACCGACTACCGACTACCGACTACCGACTACTCGTGTGCCCCACGCCGCCAGCCTCTCCCCAGCCGCGTCGAGCGTTTCGTCCTGCTTGGCGAAGCACCACCGGGCCAGCATCGCGCCCTCTGGCGGGTCGTGATAAAAGGCGGAAGGCGGGATGCAGGCCACACCTACTTCGGTGGTCATGTATTTAGCGAACTCCACGTCGTTCTTGAAGCCCAGGCCCGATATATCGGACATGATGAAGAATGTGCCCTGTGGCCGTATAGGGCGAAGGCCCGCCTCGTCTAGCGACGACATGAGCTTATCCAAGCGCCCTGTGTACTCGGCCAGCAGCATGTCGTAATAGCCTCTTTCGTCTGCGGTCTCCAGGGCAACCGAAATCGCCTCCTGGAACGGCGCGGTCGTGCAGAATGTGACGAACTGGTGGATACGGCGCAGCGCTTCCGACAAGTCGGGCGGGGCCAGCACATAGCCAACCTTCCAACCCGTCACCGAGAAGGTCTTGGCAGCCGAGTTGATCGTCACTGTGCGGTCGCGCATACCGGGCAGCGTTGCCAGCGAGATGTGCTTGTTGCCGTCGTACACCAGATGCTCGTATACCTCGTCGGTGATAGCCAGGGCGTCGTGGCGTTGGCACAGATCGGCAATCCGGCCAAGTTCGTCCTCGCTGAAGACCTTGCCTGTGGGGTTATGAGGGGTGTTGACGACGATAGCGCGTGTACGCTCGTTGAACAGAGAGGCCAGCTTGTCGTGGTCGAAGCTCCAATCGGGCGCTTGAAGTGTAACAAATCTGGGAGTGCCGCCCGCTATCTCGATGGCGGGCACGTACGAGTCGTAATACGGCTCGAAAATAAGCACTTCGTCGCCTGGGTTGACCAGCGCCTGTACCACGTCGTATATAGCTTCGGTGGCCCCGCACGTGACGGTGACTTCTACATTTTCGTCGAAACGGAGGCCCATGCGCCGCTCGGTCTTGGCGACTATAGCTTTACGCAGGCGTGAAGAGCCATGGCTGATCGCGTACTGGTTGATGTTGCGCTCAATCGCGTCCCCAGCAGCCGCCTTCAGCCACGCCGGAGCGGGGAAGTCGGGAAAGCCCTGCGACAGGTTTACGGCGTTGTATTCCACCGCCAGGCGGCTCATCTCCGAAAAGACTGATACGCCGATGGGGTGTACGCGGCGAGCCATGCGGGTGAGGTCCGAGGCCGAGCGTTGACCAGCAGAATGCAAGGTTGGTTCTCTCCTGGTTAGTCTGGGATGCGGGATGCGACATTATAACACAAGCAGTGAGGGCATACTGCTTGCTTTCGTGAAGTAGAATATGCGAAGAAGGGGAGCTATCTCACAAAATAACCGTGATATGCTGGTGCGAGCCTTTTGCCGTTGTCATTCCGAGCGTAGCGAGGAATCACTACCCTTAGCGCTTACTCGGCTAGCACTTCCCCTCCATATCAAACATCCTACTACCCCAAGTGATTCCTCGCTACGCTCGGAATGACGGGGGAGAGTCGGTCGGCGTACTGCTCACCTTCCGCTTCTGGCATGTCAATTATTGCATTCTACTTTTTCGGAGGAGACACTTGAAACGCAACAACTATAGCGACACCGACTGGAGCCTGAGGGCGACCACCGCGCTTATTACGTTCGCGGCGGCGCTGGGGGTGTCCGGTGGCACGAATGTCTGGATGGCTATAATAGACGACCCACTGATAAAGAAGTACCGCCCGACCCTCACTTTTCGGTCGGCGATATTCGGGGACGGGCTGATATTGCCCTTCGTAAATGCCGTGATGATAGACTCTCTCAGGCGGTGGAGACCCCGCCTGAGCGTCGAGACCGCCCTTGCGCCCATCGTGGGTGGGAGCGGCATCTCACTCTTATTCCATATCCAGCAGGGCAGGGGCGGTATGGTCAACTGGACAATGACCAAGCCCTGGCGCTGGAACCTGCTGGGCTACTACCACTTCGTCTACATGTCCACCCAATTCTCGTACATGCTCCTCTACTTCACGCAGCTTGCGGGCCGTTGGCACAAGCACGGAATCGAGGACAAACAAAAAAGAGACCTCGCGCTGATAGCCGCAGGGCTGGGCGCGTTCGGTCTCCTTTTGTATACGGATTATTATTAGGGGTTCTGAGTTACTTAGTCTCTCTGTGCAAGCGGTGCTGGCGGCAGCGCGGGCAGAACTTGTTGAACTCGAGCCTGCCTGGGTCGTTGCGCTTGTTCTTGGAGCTTGTGTAGTTGCGCTCTTTGCACTCGTTGCAGGCCAGATAGATAATCACACGGTCCTGTTTCTTTGCCATTTCTTTCTTCCCTTCGCGTAAAACGTAAAACGTAAAACGTAAAACGTAAAACGTAAGAGCTTCTAGTTACGTTTTACGCTTTACGAACTTGCCTTACGCGATGATTGTGCTGACCACGCCTGCGCCTACGGTGCGGCCACCCTCGCGGATAGCGAAGCGGAGACCTTCCTTGATGGCGACCGGCACGATTAGCTCGACGGTCATCTCGATGTTGTCGCCAGGCATGACCATCTCTACGCCCTCAGGGAGAGCGATAGTGCCGGTCACGTCGGTGGTGCGGATGTAGAACTGAGGGCGATAGCCGGTGAAGA